>JAGMEO010000060.1 GCA_023128135.1 Candidatus Bathyarchaeota archaeon
AAAACTAGAATCCTTTAGAATAGCTACAATTGAAGGATGCGAACCTATACCATGTGGCGGAACTCATTTAAAGAATATTAAAGAAATTGGACGTTTTAAAATAAATGAGGCTGTAGAAGTAGAAGATGGGGTTAGAATATATTACGATGTTGAAGATTTGAAGTAGAAATGTTCAGATTTAGGTTACAGTTTCTCAGGGTTCTTGAGTAAATTCCTTCAGTAACTTTTTCTGTTTCCTTGATAGTTTTGTGGGAGTTCGAACTGTGATCTCCACCAGTTCGTTCCCTCTACCAAACCATCTTAAATGAGGTATCCCTTTACCTTTCAACCTCATAATTGTACCAGATTGTGTTCCAGGTGGAATCTTTAATTCAACCTTGCTTTTTAAAGATGGAACTGTGATTTTTGTTCCTAAAGCTGCCTGTGGAAAACCTATCTCTGCTCTGTATATGATATCGTCTCCTACACGCTCAAAATATTTGTGAGGTTTAACCTCTATTTTAATGAAAAGATCTCCTGGTGGTCCTCCTCTTAAGCCACTTTCTCCTTCACCCTTCAGTCTCAGATTGTGCCCTGTGTCCACTCCGGCTGGGACTTTTACTCTTATTTTTCTACTTTTTTTAACCCGACCTGTTCCATGACACTCCCTGCAAGGCGTTTTGATTATATTTCCTCGTCCTCCACATTGATTACACGTTCGGATGGTGACGAATTGTCCAAAAGGGGACATCCTTGTTAAACGAATCTGTCCTGATCCACCACATTTAGGGCATTTGACCGGTGAGGTTCCAGCTGAAGCGCCACTTCCATTGCATACTTCGCATTTTTCATAACGTGGAACTCTTATGTCTCTTTCGAGATCAGATGCTGCTTCCTCTAGAGTTATAGATAAGTTGTATTCAAGACTTGACCCCCTTTGAGGACCATGTCTGGACCTGCGGGTTCTCCCGAAGAATATATCGAAAACGCTGTCAAACCCGCCGAAACCACCAAACCCTAAGTCTCTCAAGATTTCGTCGAAGTTTACGCCCCGGAAGATGTCTTCCGTTGTATATCTTTGATCTATTCCAGCATGTCCAAACATATTGTATTGCTTACGCTTCTCAGTGTCAGAAAGAACAGCGTAAGCTTCAGAGATTTCCTTAAACTTGTCAGCAGCGTCAGGACTCTTGTTTCTATCTGGATGATATTTTAAAGCAAGTTTTCGGTAAACTTTTTTTATTTCAGCACTTGATGCGTCTTTAGAGACACCTAGAATGTCATAGTAGTCTCTCTTGCTCATTCATGTTCAGCCACTGAAAAGAGGTTACTCCTTCTCTTCATCCACTACCTTATAATCAGCATCCACAACTTTCTCTTTTGATGTTTTCTTTTGCTCTGCATCTGCTTTTTTTTCGCTTGCGGGAGGTGGTTGGGCTGCTTGCTGATAAACCTGCGCTCCAATCTCCTGAAGTACATTGGTAAGAGTCTCAGTCTTTTTCTTAATGGCTTCTGTATCTTTACCTCCGATAGCTTTTCTCAGTTCCGCAATCGCATCGTCGATCTTCTTAGTTTGGTCTGGTTTTAACTTGTCACCCAGATCTTTTTTAGTCTTCTCAGCAGTGTACATGATATTATCCGCTACATTATGGGCTTCAGCTTCTTCCTTCTTTTTCCTGTCCTGCTCAGCAAATTTGTCAGCTTCTCGAATCATTCGATCCTTATCTTCATCTGAAAGTTTTGTAGAAGCTGTTATAGTGATGTCTTGCTTATTTCCTGTAGCCATGTCTTTTGCTGAAACATTTAGAATTCCATTCGCATCAATATCAAAGGCAACTTCTATCTGTGGAACACCTCGTGGAGCCGGAGGTATACCTGTAAGATTGAACATACCGAGGGATGTGTTGTCAGCAGCCATGGATCTTTCCCCTTGAAGAACGTGGATGGTTACTGTTGTCTGAAAGTCTGCAGCGGTTGAAAAAATCTGGCTCTTCTTTGTTGGTATAGTTGTATTACGCTCCATTACCTTTGTAAAGACACCTCCAAGTGTCTCCACTCCGAGCGAAAGGGGTGTTACATCGAGAAGAAGTAGATCGGTAACCTCTCCTGTGATAACTCCTCCTTGAATAGCTGCTCCAACAGCTACACACTCCATTGGGTCAACCCCTCTCTCCGCTTGTTTACTCATGAGATCTTCTATGAACTTTCTTACAAGAGGCATTCTGGTTTGACCACCAATAAGAATAATTTTATCGATATTATTTGGTTCAAGTTTCGCATCTTTTAAAACCCGTATAATTGGCTTCTTTATTTTCTCGACAATTGGACGACAAAGCTGCTCAAGCTTGGCTCTTGTCAACGTGTGTTTGAAGTGTTTCGGACCAGACTCGTCAGAAGCAATGAAGGGCAAATCTATGTCTGTTGTTATCAAAGTTGAAAGCTCTATCTTCGCTTTTTCAGCTGCTTCTTTAAGTCTAGTCATTGCCTTGGTATCGTTATGAAGATCGATTCCTGTCTGTTTCTTAAATTCTTCAAGTAAAAACTCTCTAACAGCATTGTCAAGGTCGGTTCCACCAATCTTTGTATCTCCACTAGTGGCTATAACCTGAAAGACTCCCTCGCCAAAATCCATTAACGTAGTATCGTTTGTTCCTCCTCCAAAACTGAATACCATTATCTTAAGTTCCTTATCTAACTTATCGATGCCGTAAGCCAAAGAAGCCGCTGTAGGCTCATTTATCAATCTAGTTATTTCAAGTCCAGCAATTTCTCCAGCATCCTTTGTAGCTTGTCTTTGATTATCGTTAAAGTGTGCAGGAACAGTTATTACAGCTTTTTTAATGGGTTCACCCAGAAATATTTCTGCATCTTTCTTTATTTTTTGAAGAATGAAGGCAGATATTTGCTGCGGAGTATATTTCTTATCATCTATCTTCACTTCATGATCCGTGCCCATCTTTCGCTTGATTTCAATAATCGTTCTCTCCGGGTTTGTAACAGCCTGTCTCTTTGCAGGTTCCCCGACAAGAAGTTGCCCATCCTCAGTAAACGCAACAACAGAAGGAAACATCTTACCAGCGACTGTAGGTCCTTCAGCACTAGGAACAATTACAGCTCGTCCTGCTTCCATGATTGCTGCTGCAGAGTTAGTTGTACCTAGATCTATTCCAAGTATCTTCTCTCTTTTTTTCTTCTCTTTCTTTTCACTCATCAATCATTACTCCTTTTCTTTTTCCCTTTTTCTAGATGATGTAACAATTTTAACAAGACTAGGTCGAAAGACCCTTTCCTTATAAACGTAACCAGATCTAATTTCTTCAAGAATTGCACCTACTTCTTTCTCTTTACCTTTTACTTCCATAATCGCCTCATGATATTTGGGGTCAAAACGTTTTCCAGTGGTTTCAATTTTTCTTAGGCCTTCTGATTTTAATAGCCCATTCATCTTTTTAAGGATCATCTCTAAACCTTCTACGATTGCTTCGTAATTCTCCGTTTTTCTACTCTCCTTCAAAGCAATTTTTAATTCATCTACAATGTTCAGAATGTTTTTCAATAAAAGTTCCTTGACTCCAAAAACATTTTCGTCGTATTCTTTTTGAATTCTCTTTTTATAGTTATCAAAATCTGCTTGAAGATAGGCTAATTGTTTCAAATAGTTATGAGACTTTTCTTGTTCTTTTTTTAAAACCTCTTTCAAGTTTTCCAATTCCTTCTTAATTGTTAGGCGTTTTTCTTTTGGAAGTGCTTTCTTTTTTTTAGTAGAGGGTAACAAAGTCTCACCATACTT
>JAGMEO010000061.1 GCA_023128135.1 Candidatus Bathyarchaeota archaeon
TTGCTTCATATTTAATAGCTAATGAAAAAGTCTTGCAATCATGGAAGAGGGGTTCATGGAATATCTTTGCAACAAACTATCGGATAATTTTAAAGAAAAAAAGTTTCTTTTCAAAGGAAATTGTGGAAGCCTCATACAATTATATTAGCTCTATTGAAGAAAAGATAAGTTCCGATGTTCTTGGCGGCATAATATTTCTCATCATAGGACTAACCTTGCTATATCTTCATCTCTATCCCCCAATAGTTTTTGGATTGTATAACGCCATGAATGATCCTTTAGTTTCAACTGTCTTTTTATCTACTGGATTATTATTCATTGGCATAGGATCATTATTTTTGTTTGAAAGAAAAAGAATCTTCAAATTCCATATTGTTGGAAGAGATCCTATAATACTGCCAGGAAAGCTTGAACCGATGATCAGATGGGTTCGAGAATATAAACAATCATCTCAGTAATTCTTTTAGATAAGTGAATAACCCTCCGTGCGCGAATTAAAATAAGAAATAAAAACGAACCCGCAGTCAAAAACCGCTCTATTCTTAGAAATACATTAGGATGAAGAAGAATGATAAAATACATAAGTTCTATTGAAAGAAATTTTGTTATACAATCCTGAGATGGAGGGCTCGCACATGAATAAACTTGATCTTAGAAAAGAACTGAAAGAATTTTACAAGGCCGGTGCAAAGAAACCCAATATAATAGATGTCCCTAAAGGAAAATTTCTTACTATAACTGGAAGAGGTGCGCCAGCTGGATCAGATTATCAAGCTGCCTTGAACGCTCTTTATTCTGTTGCTTATACTCTCAAGTTTAAATGTAAATTCGAAGGTAAAGACTTCACGGTTATGGCTTTGGAGAGCCTTTGGTGGTGGGACGACCCAACCATATTTAGTATCAAGAATGCTCCTCCCAAAGATGAATGGAACTGGAAGTCCATGATGAGACAGCCTGATTTCATAACACATGAGATGGTTGATGCAGTAAAACAGGAAGTTAAAGAGAAAAAGGGTATTGAAGAGGTTGGCAAGATCGTACTAGAAACATTTCATGAGGGACTCTCCGCTCAGATCATGCACATCGGACCTTACTCCGAAGAAGAACCAACAATCCAAAAACTTCACAGCTTCATAGAGGAAAACGGATACAAGATGAGAGGTTTACACCATGAAATCTACCTGTCAGATCCCAGAAGAGCAAAACCAGAACGATGGAAAACTATCATCCGCCAACCAGTAGAGAAGAAATGATCACTAATATTCATTAAATGATAAACTGAAGATTAGAACGCGTGGGATTCAATTTTCAGTATATTGTGAGAGAATCTAGGTCTCTCGGATAGTAAGTGATGACTTCTTTTCCGTCTTCAGTGATCAATACTGTATCGGAATGTCGAAAACCAGCATATCCTGGAATGTAGATGCCGGGTTCACAACTGAAAATCATACCAGGTTGCATTATGGTTTGATCTCCGATGTCTAGCCACGGTGGTTCATGTCCTTCTATACCCAGACCATGACCAGTGTGATGACGAACATATTTATTGTAACCTGCTTTCCTCAGAACTTTACTTGCTGCCTTATCTACTTCAGAACATTTAACCCCTGGTTTAAAGGCTGATAAAGCGGCATCTTGAGCCTCCAACATTACGTTGAAGAATTTTCTCTGTTTTTCGCTCGGTTCACCAATCACCATGGTTCGCTCAAGCTCGCTGTCATAACCTCCATAGTCTGCTCCGGCACCCGTAATGAGAACATCGCCTTTCTTGATCATGTTTCTGGTTGAAAGAGAATGTGGAATGGCAGATTTTGAGCCTACCTGTCCTCTAAACCCGGCAATAACTGGGAGACCTCCAGTCTTGATTGATTGATAATCGTGTCCAAGTGTCTTCTTCATAATCACCGAGGCATCATTTGAGGCTGAAGCTGATATTTCAACATCCCACATGCCAGGAGCAACATAATCCTGCAGAAACCTGTGAGCTAAATTTGCCCACCGGGCACTCTCTTTGATGAGTTCAATCTCTTCCTTGGATTTTAATAAACGCATTTTTTGGATAATCTTTCTCTCTTCAACGAATTTTGTTTTTGGCATCTTTTCAGTTATGGGTGGACCTCTGTAACCCCATCTGCCTGAGGCTCCTGTCAGGTTGTCAATGCCGATTGTTTTATCATGTAATCTCAGTTGTTTTAGAAACTCTGCAAAATGGTCAATCGGATGTTTTTCGCCGGGATAATCGAGGTAAGTCTCGATTTTTTTGATGAGTCGGGTTCTTTGAGGAATGTGATCAATTTCGAGTAGTGGCCCGATAAAGGTAACTTCGCCGTCAACTGGGACAATTAGAGCAGCTGGACGTTCAGTCACGATGTAATAGTAACCAGTTAGATAGAAAATACTCACACCATTTGTTAAGTAAAGAGCATCTAACTCTTTTTCGACAAGTTCATTCCTAACAACCTCGATTCTTCTCTCATACTCCGCCCTACTTATACCAATTTTTGGCATCTTTCACACACGTCTTCTAATAGAACTAGACAATTTCTGATCATTTAAGCGCATATCTTATAGCTGCGCTTGCCAGTAGGCGAGTTGAATCCAGTGTTGGTAGTGGGCAATCATCTGGATCAACTAATAACGGAATTTCTGTACATCCAAGAACAACTGCATCACACCCACGTTGTTTGAATTTCTCAATAACCTCATTAAAGTATAGTCGTGATTTTTCTGTGAAAACTCCGTTAACAAGCTCTTTCAAAATAATTTCATTAATTCGCTCACGATCATTTTCTTCAGGTATCTCACATTTTACGTCATATTTACTAAGCGTGTATAGATAAACAGAGCTCAATACAAGATATTTTGTTCCTAACACACCAACATGTGAAAATCCTTTGCGTCTAGCTTCTTCTCCAACAGCATCTGCGATGTGAAGCCAAGGTATAGGGGACTCTCTAGTCACCAATTCAAATGCTTGATGAATTGTATTATCTGGACAAATCGCAAAGTCCGCTCCAGTCTGTGCGACTTTACGTGTTGAAGAAAGCATAAGTTTTGCAACCGCTTCCCAATTTCCAGAGACGATGTGAATCGCATATTCTGAAAGAGGGTGAGTGTGCATGGTTATCTCTGGATGTCCATATTCACCCATCTCACTTTGTGCCTCTACACAAATAGTTCGATAACAAAGCGAGGCTCCCTCTGCACTACAAGCTACGATGCCAATATGTTTTGCCATTAAACATCAACCTTAAACTCTTTTTTCTGTTGAAATAAATTATAAAATATGTGCGTTTTCTAAGAACAGACCTGAATGAAGTAATTTAGCAAAGAGACTGCACTCACGCGTACGATGACGAGAAATTTAACATTAAAATTTAGAAGTATATACCCATTTTCTCGATTAAGAATCTAATGTAATAATCTCAACTACATATTTTGAAGTTAAAATTCAATTGTTCGTTTGAGTGAAAATCATGCGTGCAATTTGAAACTAAAATTTTTTAACATCTAGGATCCAGTTATTTCATGTAGAGAGAAGCCAATGAAGCGTAACTTGTCTTTTTTTGAATTATTAGAATCTCTTTCCAAGTAAGTGGCAGCCCAGAGGATACCATTCAATACCACAGAATTTATTCCACTTTTTTTCAATTGTTCCAAATTTTTTAGGGGACTCTGATTGATAATACCGTTTTGTTCGTGTAACCCGCTTTTATTTAATTATCACACACACGATTCTTCAATGAT
>JAGMEO010000062.1 GCA_023128135.1 Candidatus Bathyarchaeota archaeon
TGTTGCGTATCTTACAAGATTCTCGCCTGCAGGTCCTATTAGTAAGATTCCAACGTTTTTACCATATTCCTTTTTCAGCTCTTCTTCAGCTTGAAAAGTACCCTTTTGCCACTGGTCTTCTGCATTACGGATTTCAAAATGATCATTCTCTATCCAAAGAACACTAGGTTTTGTGGCTACACCGGTAATTACAATTACATCATATCCAGCTTTTCTGATATGTACAGCTGCCAGTGAACCAATGTTTCCATCTCCGTATCCATTTGTTAATGGACTCTTTGCAGCCAACACAAGCTTTCCACTACTCGGCAAAGGCAACCCAGTTAAAGGCCCTGTTGCTACAATTAGCTTATTTTCTGGAGAAAGAGGAGGTATTCCTGGTTCTAGTTCATCCCACAAGATTTTTATAGCGTAGCCTCTTCCGCCTAAAAAATTCAGGGCAATACTGGGATCATATTTTTGAACATTAATCTTGTTCTTTGTTAAATCCACTCTTAGTATTTGACCTGTCCATCCTTTCAATAATTACTTCACCATAATTTGTCATGCATATGATTTTTATGAAAAATGTTGAAAGTAATTAATCCAATTTAAATTTTCTAATCAACTTTTCTTTTTTACCAATGAACTTAAGGTAGATTGATGCTTCTTCGTTTTTTATTCTTATTATTAAGTAACTTTGGTCTGGCATCCCTCTTAGTCTTGGTGATCCAACTGTTCCAGCATGGATGATAAGCATGCTTTCTACATGCCATGTCCATGAAACGTGGCGATGACCACAGAAAGTTATTTTTACATTATCTTCAATTAACATGCTTAAGACATCACCAGCATCTGTCAATATGTCCCTCTCACGACCAGAATTTGGTACTGGAGCTAAGTGATGATGTAGTGAGAATAACCGGATCTTTTCTTTTGGAGCTTTTAATAATACTTCATGTAAATGGTCTTGAAACACTCTTCCAATATGTCCTGCATCTATATCAGGTTGAGTACTATCTACTCCTACCAGAAAGATTTGATCATCCTCATATTGTATCATTCTTTCTCCAAATAATTTTTCAAATGTATTATATCCTAGATTGTAAGCGTCATGATTGCCCATAATGACTAATGGTTTCTGCTCGAAACCATCTATCAATTCTCTTGCTTCTTCAAACTCTTTGTATAGACCTCTCCACGTCAAATCTCCTGTGATCAATGTAAGATTGGGGGTGAGTACGTTTACCTCTGCTATGCACTTTAGTACTTGATCTCTTCGAAAACCTTTTTCACCCACATGAATATCTGAAAGGTGAGCTATTGTATAAGCCTCTTCCATTCTATCGACCTGTTATCAAAGTGATTAAACCATTTCAACTATTTAATAAAGGCTATTTGTTATTCCTGAGTAAAAGTCACTTCAATTTTTTTATAAATCATTTTATATTTTTTATTATTATTCTTAAGAATTGGTTAATGGTGTTTTGAATGACTACTGAACCAACAAAAAAGAAGCCCACTCCTAAAGAAATTGAAGAAGCTAAAAAATGGTCTATGTGGGAGAAAGAAGAAAGCGTATTTGACTGGTATTATGATGAAGAAGAAACTTTCTACGTTCTTGAAGGAGACGTCACTGTGACATGGGATGGAGAACAGATATCTTTTGGAGTCGGTGATCTTGTTACTTTCCCTAAAGGACTAAAGTGTACTTGGCACATTAAGAAAAAAATTCGAAAACATTACACATTTAATTGAATCTGTTGTCAATATTTCTTAATGGTTTTTTCTAGAATAGTCACGTTTATCTTTTTAGAACCAAAGACATAAAGTTCTGACCTTCTACAAGCCCATAGAAACCACTTTTAACAGATGATTCGTCAAATCGTTTTACATTATCAGCTTCTTTCTCAGTTGAATCGTGGATTGCGAATGGAGTTGGATCAGTCGTGTGTGTTCGTAATTTTATTGGTGTAAAATGATCCGTGACAATTGAGATCACATAATCCTCTTTTATGTTTCTAAGGATTCTACCGATGAGTCTTCTGTCAAGATCCTCAATCGTCTTAACCTTCAATTCGAAATCACCTGTATGTCCAGCTTCATCTGGAGCTTCAACATGCACATAAACCAGATCGTGATAATTCAAGCTATTCAAAGCATAATCAGCTTTACCCTCGTAATTTGTGTCATACAAACCTGTTGCACCTGGAACATCTATGACGTCCATCCCGGCAAAGTGACCGATGCCTTTGATTAGATCTACGGCTGAAATGACTGCACCTTGAATCCTAAATTTCTCCCACAAGGTGGGCATGGTTGGCTTTCGACCTGCTCCCCAGAACCATATCATGTTTGCAACAGCTTCGCCATTTTTCAATCTTTTTTGATTAATTTTGTGATTTGTCAATATCTTCTTTGAATTGATGATTATATCATTCAAGAGGGCTGCTGTTGCTTTTCCCTCCTTGCTAAGAGGTCTAATTAATATTTCTGAGATCAGAGATCCCATCACATCATGGGGCGGAGAACATTCAATCTGTGTTGAATGTTTTTTTCCTCGTAAAACAAGTGTATGTCTATAACTTACACCATTGTAAAATTCTATCTCACCTTGAACACCAAACTCATCATTCACGAGTTCTATCAACTCTTTTGCTTCAAGACTGTCAATGTGTCCAGCTGAGTAATCTCTTAAGACTCCTGTCTCCTCGGTAATTAGGTTGCAACGTATTGCTATATCATCTTCATCTAACTTCACTCCAAGACTTGCGGCTTCAAGGGGACCTCTGCTTATATTGAGTTGTCTAGGATCATACCCTAAAAGCGAAAGATTTGCTGTATCCGAGCCTTTTGGCGTTCCATCAGGTATTGTCTTTAGTAGTCCACATTTACCTCTCTCCGCTATGAGGTCCATGTTAGGATGATAGGCTACTTGCAAGGGTGTCTTTCTATGGAACTCTTCAACAGGAAAATCACCCATACCATCCCCTACGATTATCAAGTACTTCACAACATCACCAGAATATTCAAGTTATCAACTGAGGAGCTGAATGTGCCCTCTTATTTTTGCAATGTTTAGAATGTCGCCAAGAAGTGCACTTGCTGTTTCTACGCCTCCAGCACCATGACCAATTAATGTTATCTCTCCGGCAAGATCTGTTTCAAAAGTTAAGACATTTAATGTACCCCCTACAGCTAATGGTGAAGATTTTTCAACCAGTCGTGGAGCTACCTCAAGATTACCGTTCTCAAAGGAAGCCACATGTTTAATTAGGAAGCCATCAAAATTTGCCAGTTCAATCGCTTCAGGTGTAATGTGACTTATTCCCTCCCTATGCACATCGTTCAGTTTCACATCATTGCCCATTATGGAGTTGGCCAGAATCACTAGTTTACTAGCTGTATCTATGCCTTCCACATCATAGCTAGCATCTGCTTCCGCAATGCCCATTTGCTGTGCTTCTTTCAACGCCATCTCAAATGAGACATTTTCGAAGGTCATTCTGGTCAAAATGTAGTTGGTTGTTCCGTTCAGAATGCCCTTCAATGAGATTATCTGGTTCCCCTGTAGAGCTTCACGTACCATGATTGCATCTGGAATTGCACCTGCTACTGTTGCTTCAAACCTCAGC
>JAGMEO010000063.1 GCA_023128135.1 Candidatus Bathyarchaeota archaeon
ATGATTGCATGAATGATGGTGCTTCATGTTTAAGAATTTGGCTTTCAGAGATTCCAATCTAGCAAACAGAGTTTCTGATCGTATACGAAAATTAGCTTCAGATCTTGATGTTAAGTTTTGCCATGTTTGTGGAACACATGAATGGACGATAACTCACTATGGATTAAGATCCTTGCTTCCCGGTACGGTAGATGTTATTGCTGGTCCAGGTTGCCCAGTATGTGTTCTTCCTGCTGCTGAAATTGATGAAGCCATTTACTTAGCTCAAGACGATGTGGCAATAGTGACCTTTGGAGATCTTCTCCGTGTTCCTGGGTCGAAATCTTCACTTCAAGAAGCCAAAGCTACAGGCGGAGATGTTCGAGTCGTCTACAGTGTAAGAGATGCAATCAAGATGGCTGAAGAAGAAAAAGACAGAGATTTTGTTTTTCTTGCTATAGGCTTTGAGACCACTGCGCCTTCAACTGCTATTGAGATACTAAACAAGCCGCCAGAAAACTTCAGTTTTCTCGTTTCTCATCGACTAATTCCTCCAGCAATGGAACTTCTACTTGGAATAGGTGATCTTCACATTGATGGTTTCATAGCTCCCGGCCATGTCTCAACAATAATTGGGTTAAAACCGTACGAAATATTTCCGAAAGCCTACAGCATGCCTACCGTAGTGGTAGGTTTTGAGCCATTAGATGTTCTCTTCGGAATATTCATGCTTCTCAAACAGATCAAAAAAAACGAAGCTAAGCTTGAAAATGAATATGAACGACTTGTTTCATGGGAAGGCAACAAGAAAGCACAGCGACTCATGAGTCAAGTGTTCCATGTAGTGAATGGACGCTGGAGAGGTATAGGTGACATTTCTTTGTCAGCATTGGAATTAAAAGAGAAGTTTGCATGTTATGATACTAGAAAAAAATATGACGTAAAAATTGAAGGTTCTATAGACTTGTTACCTGGATGCCTATGCCACTTGGTCATGATTGGGAAGATAAAGCCTCCTGAATGCTCTCTTTACATGAATGCGTGTACTCCTCAGGCTCCAAAAGGTGCTTGCATGGTTTCTACAGAAGGAACTTGCAGGATCTGGGCTAAACATAAAATCAGTTGATTAACACCTATTTTTCAACAAATTCTTGGAACTGGATCACCAATAGGCGGAGCTAGAATTCGTTTTCCACCGACAATTGTTTCAATGACTACTTCGCTGAAACTTTTTGTTGCTTCGCCAATTATCTCTGCGTCTTTCCCTTCTTTTGTGTTCTTCAACGCCGTCAAGATTTCTTCAGCCTTGGCGGCAACGACTCCTATCACTACTTTCCCCTCGTTACCAATCTCTAGAGGATCTAATCCAAGCATCTCACACGCCACTTCAACGTCCCCTCGTATTGGCAATTTTTTTTCCTTAACTAATATTCCAACTTTGGATTTCTCGCTCCATTCATTCAATGAATTTGACAGTCCCCCTCGCGTAGGATCTTTCATCGCTACTATTCCACCCACGTTTAATAATTTCATAATCATCTTATTCAAAGGAGCTACATCAGACAATATCTGACTTCCAAAGCTGTAACCCTTCTGAGCTGACAACACTGCCAATCCGTGATCACCAAGAGTACCAGAGACGATGATTTTATCTCCATTTCTCAAATTGGAGTCTAGAATCCACCGTTCCTTAAAAGAACGGTGCTTCTTAACCTCCTGAATGTTCTTTTCTAAAGCTTCACTTCGTTTTCCTATGCCTGAAGTATTGATGACGCATCCACCCAGACTGCCCCTCTCTATAACCTTCGTGTCACCTGTGATAACGTTCACCTCTGCTTCTTCACATGTTTCTGCGATACTCTGCAAGATTTTGTCTAAATCCTCTATTGGAAGCCCTTCTTCTAATATTAGACCTAAAGCAAGGGCAACGGGCTCTGCACCCATTACTGCCATGTCATTGACGGTGCCTGCCACTGAAAGCCTTCCTATGTCTCCGCCTGGAAAGAAGATTGGTTTGACTGCGTGGGAGTCTGATTTAAAAACAATGTCATTTATGACAGCTGAGTCATCGAGAGCTTCTAAAGGAACTTCTGCGTTACTGCCGCCAAGATACTTCATTATGTGATTCTTTATCATTTCCGTCATGACTGTTCCACCCGCACCATGTATCATAGTTATACGTTTCAAATCAGAACTCTCCACAATTCTTCAAAAAACAGAATTCCTGAGTCATGCTCATTTTTCTCTCAAACTGTAAAAAGAGATAAATATTTTGAAGAAATTAAACTCTTAGATGATTTGAAATGACAATAAACGTAGCTATAAATGGTTTTGGAAGAATAGGAAGACTGTACTATAGAGCAGCAATCCAAAGAAAAACAGACATAAACTTTGTGGCAATTAACGATTTAACAGACGCTAAGACCTTAGCACACCTTCTAAAATACGATTCGGTGCACGGAACATTAGATGCTGAAGTAAAGGCAAAGCAAGATGCCATTGTGGTCAACGGTAAAGAGCTTAAAGTGTTATCACAGCGAGATCCAGCTTTGTTGCCTTGGAAAGAACTTGAAATCGATTTAGTGGCTGAATGCACTGGCAGATTCAGAGAAAGAGAACTAGCAATGAAGCATGTTGAAGCTGGAGCCAAAAAAGTCCTTGTCTCAGCACCTGTAAAAGGAAAAGGAAGCGACATAACGATCATAATGGGGGTTAATGACAAATTATACGATTCAGAAAAACACATAGTTCTATCCAACGCATCGTGCACAACCAATTGTATAACCACAATATCAAAGGTTTTGGATGACCGTTTCGGAATAGAAAAGGGACTCATGACTACAATACATGCAGTCACAAATGATCAAAGGCTTCTTGATCTGCAGCATAAGGATCTAAGGCGGGCTAGATCTGCAATTATGTCTATTATTCCTACAACAACGGGTGCGGCGGTGGCAACAACCCTTGTTCTGCCTGTGTTGAAGGGTAAAATGAACGGTCTTGCCCTGAGGGTTCCGGTTCCAAACGTTTCCATGGTTGACTTTGTTGTGTTGCTGAAAAAAGACGTCACCAAAGAAGAAGTTAACGCTACCTTCAAAGAAGCAGCGGAAGGATCAATGAAAGGAATATTGGATTACACTGAAAAACCACTAGTAGGCATCGATTACACGAGTAATCCATACTCGGCAATTGTGGATGGCCTTTCCACTATGGTTGTTGACGGAAACCTTGTGAAAATCTTAGCATGGTACGATAATGAATGGGGCTTCTCAAACAGAATGGTTGATACAACTGAATTAGTTGGCAAAAAAATGTGATGACAATAAATAACCCCTTTTTTCCTTACCCTTTTGAAAGGTGATAGATGAACATTGCCTGAATTCCTAACCATAGACGATTTTGACCTGAAAAATAAGGTAGTTCTCCTCCGAGTGGATTTCAACTCTCCACTTGACACAGAAACAAAAGAAATACTTGATGACACCCGTATTCGGTCACACAGCAAGACAATAAAGGAGCTGTCGGAAAAAGGAGCGAAAGTTGTTATTCTAGCCCATCAAGGAAGACCAGGTTCTGCTGATCACTCTTCACTTGAAAACCACACAAAAGTTCTTGGTGAAATTTTGGA
>JAGMEO010000064.1 GCA_023128135.1 Candidatus Bathyarchaeota archaeon
ATTTGCCTACTTTACTCCTTTCTAAATTATTGAATAATGAAAAGTATGAATATCCATTCTATTGTAAATGGTATCTAAAAATACTTTGAATTTAAAGAAATATTCTTAATTCCATTGAAAATTAAACTCATCTTTCTTATTCCAATAATAAAACTCTACTTTTATTATTACAAGAGTTTTTGTCAGTTAACTCTTTTGAAATAACCGATTTCTACTATACTATAGTAATTAACTGCTCTTGAATATCGTTCTAGCATCTTCTTCACATGCGCGACAATTAGATTTATTCGACAAATGACGATTTTAATTTCGACAATACGTAAAGCTTATATTTATAGAAATATGCGTGTAGAATCAAGATTTCCAAATCCAGAATCAAAACGTTTTCTGAGGTAAAAATTTGAGTAAAGTAGGTATTGTTGGTTATGGCGTCTACATTCCCAGATGGCGTATAAAAGTCGAAGAAATAGCTCAGGTTTGGAACCTTGACCCTGAAGATTACAAGAAAGGATTGTTGATTGAAGAAAAGTCTGTTCCATCTTTGGATGAAGATACAGCTACCATAGCGGTGGAAGCGGCTAAAAACGCACTTAGGAGAACTGGTAATATCAAACTTCAAGGCATTGGCGCTTTGTATGTTGGCTCTGAGTCTCATCCTTATGCTGTTAAACCCACCGCGACTATTGTTGCAGAAGCTGTTGGTATCACTCCGTCTTTAACAGCTGCTGACATGGAATTTGCATGTAAAGCTGGGACAGCTGGCATTCAAGCTTGTATGGGATTAGTAAAAGCTGGATATGTAAAATATGGAATGTCTATTGGTGCGGATACAGCTCAGTCTGAGCCAGGGGATGCTCTTGAATTCACTGCTTCAGCGGGAGGAGCTGCATACATTATTGGAGAAGACAACATCCTGGCTGAAATTGAGGATACATACTCTTTCACGCAAGATGTTCCTGACTTTTGGAGGCGAGCTGGTGCTCGATACCCTAAACACGCTGGAAGATTCACCGGTGAGCCTGGATATTTTGAACATGTTATAAAATGCACAAAAGGATTGATGGAAAAAATGGGAACAACTTCCCAAGACTACGATTATGTGGTTTTCCACCAGCCTAACGGAAAATTTCCATTGAAAGCTGCCAAGATCCTTGGCTTTTCCAATGAAAAAATCTTGCCGAGTCTAGTAGTAAAAAAGATAGGTAATACGTATTCAGCTTCTTCTCTTCTGGGGTTAGCTGCAGTTCTTGACATTGCTAACGATGGAGATAGAATATTAATGACATCTTATGGTTCTGGAGCAGGTTCTGACTCCTTCAGTATCAAAGTAAAGGAAGAGCTAGAGGAAAAGAGACTTCTTGCGCCTTCAGTTGAGTATTACATTAACAGGAAGAAATACGTTGATTATGCAACCTATTCGAGATATGAAGGAAAATTGGAGGTGTATTGATTGGTCTTCAAGAAGAGAGACGTAGCTGTTGTAGGAATAGGGTCAACCTCTTTTGGGGAACATTGGGGTGTAGGACTGGGGGAGCTTGTGGCTAAAGCAGGATTTGAGGCAGCAGAAGACGCTGGAATACGTGGAAAAGATATTGAGGCTGTCATCGTCGGAAACATGTCTGGTGGCAGGTTTGTAGGTCAAGAACATGTTGCTGCTTTGATGACAGATTTCTTAGGCTTGAACCCTACTCCTGCATTTAGGGTTGAAGCAGCTTGCGCTTCCGGAGGCGTAGCCTTACGAGAAGGTTACATGGCTGTAGCATCAGGGTTCTATGATTTGGTTGCGGTAGGGGGTGTTGAAAAGATGACTGATGTTTATGGAACTGGCGCAGTAACAGCTTTAGCAGGAGCAATGGATTTTGGATGGGAGGCCTATTTTGGCACGACGTTTCCTGGGATTTACGCATTAATCGCTAGACGTTATATTCACGAATACGATTTGAGTAGAACGCAACTTGCTAAAGTAGCTGTAAAGAATCATTATCATGGTAGCTTGAATCCTTTGGCTCACTTTAGAAACCGTATTAAAGTGGAAGATGTTTTAAACTCGAGGCTTATTGCAGATCCTTTAAGACTCTTTGACTGTTCCCCGATCTCAGATGGGGCGGCATGCGTGCTTCTTGCTCCTGCTGAAGAAGCAAGAAAATACACAGATACCCCCGTCATAATCGAGGCCTCTTGTCAAGCCTCTGGGACATTGAGCCTTTTTATGAGAAAAGACATATGTGTCATAGACGCCACGAAGAAGGCTGCTGACCTAGCCTTCAATGAGACAGGTTTATCGAGGAAAGATATTGATGTGATTGAAGTTCACGATTGTTTCACAATTGCTGAAATTTTGGCTTTAGAGGATCTTGGATTCGTTAAGAAGGGCGAAGGAGGTAAGCTCTACGATGAAGGCCAAACCTATGTTGATGGCGACTTGCCTGTTAATACAGATGGAGGATTAAAAGCGGCAGGTCATCCAGTTGGGGCAACTGGTATTAAACAAATTGTGGAACTTGTGAAGCAGTTGAGGGGAGAAGCAGAGAATGGAAGGCAAGTAAAGAACGCAGAGATTGGGCTTGCACATAATCTCGGAGGCTCAGGGGCAACTGTAGTGGTTTCTATTTTGAGGAGGGGTGATTAGATGTCTTTTCTAGCAGCGCCTGCTCATTGGAGAAGATACAAGGAACGTTACAGGTTAATGGGTTCAAAATGTGAAATCTGCGGGAATGTGTACTTCCCTATAAGAAAGATATGTCCCGGTTGTAGAAGGGGAGGAAAACTAGAGAATGTGGAGTTTTCTGGAAAGGGTAAGGTGCATAGCTACACTATCGTAAGAGCTCCTCCTGAAGGCTTCACTAAGTATAGCCCTTACGCTATCGGGTTAATAGAGCTTGAAGAAGGACCAAAAGTTATTTCTCAAATCGTCGATTGCGACTTTGAAGACATTAAAATAGATATGAGTGTTCAAGCTTGCTTCAGGAAACTCATGGAACAAGGCAAAGATGGCATTATTTGTTATGGTTTCAAGTTTAGACCCGTTGACGATTCATGGAAGGAAAATAACAATAAACCTCTTTCTTAATAATAAATAATGAAAGACTATGATGGATCGTAAACTTATTTGTGGAGTCGATGACGCAGGGAGAAAGGCAAGGTAACCCACTGCTTTCCCTACAGGATCAGTCATCGGTCCTTTAGTAATAACTGGAATTTTAATCACAAGGGATCAGCTGACGGCCTTAAAGACATTAGGGGTGAAAGATTCAAAAGCGCTCTCTCCAAGAAAAAGGGAAGATCTTTCAAAACAGATCAAAGAATTAATAATTAAGCAAGCCTGTGTTGAACTTTCTCCTTTAAATATCGATAGGGTTGTTCTGAAAGGTAAAAAGTTACATAAACTGAACTTTCTAGAGGCTCAAGCTATGGCAGAAGTAATTAATGAGTTGAAACCGGATGTAGCGTATGTTGACGCCTCAGACGTTAAGGCTGAACGTTA
>JAGMEO010000065.1 GCA_023128135.1 Candidatus Bathyarchaeota archaeon
GGACTTTTCATTTCTTCTATATGTCCTATTTCAGTAAAGAACCATGATGCAGTTACAATAATAATTCCTAAGACACTGCATGCTAAAAAAATATTTGCTGTACCTATGAATTCTGCGATTGCCCCTGAAAGAATCATGCCAATGGGTGTTGCAGCGAAAGCCAGGGTCATAACCACTGAGTCCATTCTGCCTTGCATTTCTAAGGGAATGATTGCTTGAATTGTTGTCTGAACTGTTACAATAATTATTGATGTTATGCAAACCATGATGAATCCGCCTATAGCTATGATCCAAAACAACCCTTTGGGAGTCAGAGCTACAAGGGCATATCCTGTGAATAGAACGTAAAGAAAAGATATGGTTGTAGTTCCCTTCCTTTTGAATTCAATGATCGATGTCAATATTCCTCCCATGAGAAAACCTCCTTGCACAAACATCGTTACAAAGGCTAGATCTGTGGCTTCTCCTAAATGATCAAAAATTATAAAGTATGGAAGAAGAGTGTTGAATGGTGTAATTAACAGGATCAAAACAGCTGCTAACATAAAAAGGGGTAGTAGACCTCTTGTCTTCTTAATGAAAACTAAACCTTCTACAAATTCATCCTTAAAAGAACGTTTTTCTTGTTTCTTTTTTACTGAGGGTACTTTCACCATTAAAAGAGGTATGATTGCTAATATGAAAGTGGCAACATCAATCCAGAGGATCTGACTGATTTTCCAAAACTCCAACAAGAAAGCAGCTACAACAGGGCCTATCAAGTTGATTAAACCCGTAAAAAGAAAATTTAATCCATTTATACGACTTAGTTTATCTCGAGGAACCATTGAGGGGGTTATAGCTCTGACTGCGGGTCTATGGAATGCCTGAAAAACGCCTCGAAGACCAAGTAATACTAAAACCTGCCAATATGAAACGTCAACAAACCAAAAAAGAAGAATCAATACTAATGTTATTGAAGCTTGTAAGAAATCCATGATCATAATTAATGCTTTACGATTCCATCTGTCAGCAAACACACCTGCAAAAGGAGTTAGGACTACATCGGGAGCAAGACCAACAAGATAAGCAATCGACAAGTATAGAGTACTTTCAGTTTCTAAGACCATCCACCAAATAATGACAAATTGAGCTACAGAGGATCCTAACAATGACACCAGTTGTCCAATCCAGAGCATTAGATAACCTTTGAACTTTGTCTTGTCGTCCTGTGACATTATCTTTCAATCCAACATCGCGCGTGTTACATAAGCTTCTGTTTATGTAATGTTTAAAAGGTAAATCAATTGTTTATGTTTCTGACATTTTAACAAACTTATAAGACATTTATTATTTGTATAAAAGTAAATTAACGTGTGATGACAATGGCTAGGAAACATCACAGTAAAAAGACAAAGAAGAAAAAGATGAAGCGACAAAAGAAGGCTCGGCAGAAGCGTAGAGCACGTTACAAGTAAAAGTACTTCATGTGCTTATGAATCATAACGTCGTTCCTTACTGTACATTGTTTTAATTACTCGTGATTGCTATGGAATTATTTTAGGAGATTTTATGGGTTGTCTGATCGTGGAATTATTCGTGAGAACGATGATGTACTGCTTTTTTTGGACAGGAAGAGAACTTTCTTAATCAAGGTTAAACCTGGCAATAGCTTCCACACTCATCGTGGCTACGTCAATCATGATGATATCATTGGTAAAAAGTTTGGAGAGGCAGTTAAGAGTAGTTTGAGTGCAGATTTTATGTTGTTGAAACCCTCAGTTCTAGACTATACAAGAAAAATGTTGCGTGCAACTCAAATCATCTATCCAAAAGACATAGGATTAATACTAGTATATTCAGGCATTGGTTGTGGAAGCAGGGTGGTAGAAGCAGGTACAGGAAGTGGAGCGTTAACTACTATTCTAGCCAATTTTGTAGGGGCTTCAGGTAAAATATACAGTTATGAAGCAAAGTCTGAATTTATGGAAAAAGCGAGGAAAAACCTGGAAAGAGCTGGAATTTTAGACCGCGTTGTTTTGAAAAATAAGGATGTGACGCTTGGAATTGAAGAGAAGGACGTTGATGCGGTGGTGCTTGATTTAGCAACACCATGGAAGGTTGTACCAGTAGCTTACAAGGCTCTAAAAGCATGTGGGGTTCTTGTGTCTTTCAGTCCTACAATAGAGCAAGTTATCAACACTGTAGAAGCACTGAAGGAAAATGGATTCGTTGAAATAGAAGCATTAGAGAGCATAGTCAGAAGGATAAAAGTGAAACGCGGGCAAACAAGACCTGAGACCCTAATGATAGGGCACACCGGCTACATCATCCACGCGAGAAAAACAATTAAGGAAGTAATACAATAAACCTTTGAAATTCAGGAGCCATCAAGCTTGTCCAAGAGAAGCTTTAAAAAAAGAAATAAACGTTTGTCTTTTACGTCCTTTAAAGACGTCTTGACAGCTTTACTGATGATCAGCGCACCCTTCATTTGTTATGCTCTTCATCGGCTATTCAACCTGTCTGAATCTCAAGCATGGACTCTCGGATGGGGTATTTTTATCGTTGGACTTCTACTATTTCTATTTTCAAATCTTGAAGAAATAAAAAGAACACTGAAAAGAAAATGAATTCTAAGTTCTTAACTTTGAGATCTGTTTCAATTTCCTCTTAACTATCCTGTTTGCAAGTTGTGGGTCAGCTTTTCCGTCGGTAACCCGCATCAATTCTCCAACCAGAAAATGTGCTGCTTTCTCATCTTTCAACGCATCCTGCACAGCCTTCTGATTGCGCTCAAAGACTTTATTCACCATTTTATCCAGAAATTTTTCTGATGTGATTCGAGTCAGCCCTTCTTCCTCAACAACCTCTTCTGGCATTTTACCGGTCTTTACCATTATTTGTAAAACTTTTTTGGCTATCTTTCCGCTGATGACACCTTCATCAGTCAAATTTAGCATTTTGCCAAGGTGTTTTGGTGTGATTTTTGATTCTCTAATTTCAACGTCCTCTTCATGAAGTCTTCTTAAAAGATCCCCCATCATCCAGTTACTAACCTTTTTTGGGTAATTGTAAATCTTGGTGCATTCCTCAAAGAAGTCAGCTAAAGCTTTCTCTCCAGTTAACACTCTTGCGTCATATAATGGTATTCGGTACTGTTTAACAAAACGTCTAGCTCTCACATCAGGTAACTCTGGAAGTATTTTCTTACATTCTTCAATGTAATCTTTTGAAATAACGAGTGGAACGAGGTCAGGTTCAGGGAAGTACCGGTACTCTTGCTCTGTCTCTTTAGTTCTAAGGGAGATAGTGACTCTCCTTGCTTCATCCCAATGTCTAGTCTCCATTTCTACTTGGGTTCCTCTTTCCATCTTGGATGTTTGACGGATGATCTCAAAACGCAGGGCTCTCTCAACCTCTTTGAAGGAGGATATGTTCTTAATTTCAACCCTGCCTCCTCCTGCTATAGACACGTTTGCATCACTTCTCATTGC
>JAGMEO010000066.1 GCA_023128135.1 Candidatus Bathyarchaeota archaeon
TTTAGCGGCCAACATGTCAGAAGTGTTGTCTCCAACAAAAATTGCTTCATCTGAATTACAATTTAATTCCTTTAAGCAACTCAGCAAGTGATCGGGATATGGTTTAGGTCTACTAGGCGAATCTCGATAAAAAACTGCATCCGCGATTCCACGAATTCTAGTTTTTTGCATTATTTCTTGAGCAACTTTTCTACCTTGCAAAGTAACAATACCTATCTTCATTCCTCTTTTTCTAGCCCATTCAAGAACCACTATACTTCCAGGTATAATCATTGTTCTATCTACCACTTGAAGCTCATATTTTTCTATGATTTTATTGACTTCTTGTTGAAGTCTCATAATCTTCTCTTGCGACAGGTATTTTTTGCCATGGTCAAACATTCTTGCATACATTAGCAATGGACGCCTATACTCTGCGACCACCTCCACAGGTATCTCGTTCTTAAGATAGTGTTTGACAATGTCTTTTCTCATATTTCCCCAATCTACATTGGATCCAAAAGTCAATAATGTATTATCCAGATCAAATATGATTGCTTTGAACTTCATCATCACATCACAAGACTTTTCATATAAAGACATTATCACATGTTAAATTATTATCGAACCTTCAGCTTGTATTATAAATTTTTGTAATAACAAAATTAAATGTAGAATCTGATCAATTTAATAGTTGATTCTTAGTTATCTTTATATCAACAATCTGTTCTAACTGAATGAGATCTGAAACAACCATACATGAGAAGAAAGAAATGAGCACTGAGCCCATAGAGAAAATAACGAAGAAGATTATTAAACAGTATAATAGATCACCGGAAGGCTGGAATGTACTCTCTGACCGTAAAGGCAACATTATAGTTATAGGTCCAAGTCAAAGTTACTGGCTTCGCATAATTTCGTTGGGGCCTAATAACTACACGGGTGCTGGAATAAAGATTGACAGTTCAGAGAAGATTGAAAGAATAGTGAAAGACACTCCGCAATATGGGCTACGACCCTTATCAAAAAATGATTTGAAGAAGTTGCTTGACACTTTTCAGAGAAATGGTACGACTCAAAGTAAAATCGTTGAAAGAATCCTTAGCGAAAAACCAAAAAGGATTCCAAGCATACAGAAAATTCGACCTGAAGCCATATTAACCGGACCCATTTTAACTCATCCAGACCTCAGTTCAATCTCTAGTAGCCAAAGAGAACTTGAAAGAAAGCTAAAAAGAGAAACCGAAAAACTATTCAGAGAGAGATATCCCTCAAGATCCGCCATCTACACTTAACGAAGCTTTTAAATCCACCTATCAAATATTAGAAAAGTATTAGGGTGATGTTAGCATGGTTAAATGGATCTGTTTAAAATGCGATTATCGATGGAAAAATGAAGACCCAATTGAGCCAAGAGAATGCCCAAAATGTGGAGCTCAAACAATATATGTTCCAAAAGAACCAAAAATAAAATATACCATGCCAGGAGCACCTAAAGCGTAATTTTTCTAGATCTAATATTTCATTTTGGTCACGTTTCTCATTAAGCTTGTTTAGCGAAGTTTATTTGTAGATCAGTTAGAAGAGCCTTTAACTTCTTTTTTTCATCTTCATTAATCTGTGGTTCTAACTTTTCAATTAATGCTTCTACACTAGATATAGCGAGCTTTGCCAATTCAAGATCTTTCTTTATCTTATCGGTGCCAGGTTTCACTTGTAAACCCATGTGTTGCCATGCTTTAGCACTGAGTATGTTGATGAATAAACTTATGAGAACAGGGGTATTAAGAGCTGCAATGTCAAATGCTAAGGTCTTTTCTTTTTTCTTATTATCTGTTTCAGCCAATTTCCATCACTTATTTTTTTTATTGGAATGAATTTTAAACTTTGTGAACAATATAATTCCATCATACATTTTTTGAGTTAAAGATCTACAGTGTAAGAGGTTAAACTCTCAATATGAGATGGTAAATCTGTTAAGAAGTTTTGGAACCGGTGAATAGCAACTACAGGAATTTTCTCATAAAAACGAATGGGACTATCTGAAAGAGTAACCACAACAGGAAGCAACCTAGCTTTTTGCCAATGTTTAATACCAATTTTTCCAAGTAGATTATTAAGCGTCTTAGCTAACTCTCTGGTTCTTTCAGTCTGTTTTTTCACCATTTTTATTGTAGCGGCTCGCTGCCAACTCTTTTTCCAATGTTTACAGTCAACTGACAGTATGACCGGTTCTTTAAGGCCAAGGATATCAATCTCGAATCTCTTGTTGTATGGTTTGAAACGAAAATGCTTGATCGTAGAGAAACCATTGTCTTCTAATGCTATTAGGGCTACTTCCTCGAACTCTTTCCAGTCGAGAAACTTACAGACATGTTCTACATCAGCTCCCTTTTGTAAAGCTATTACAGCAAGATTTACTCGTTGCGCGGGTGATGTCGTGACTTTATGGTTTAAGATGGATAAATATCCTTCACCGGCTAGATTTGATACCAATTGTTTTATGATATTTATTGACACCATTGAATCTTCAGATATATCAATTGGATTTGTTGGCTCTTTTGAGGAAAGCTTAATGATAGAGAGAATAGGTTTACACAACTTCCCCACTGAATGTTTTCGGTTGAAATTTGTTAATAGATAACTTCTTTAGGACTTTATCAATTATTGAAGGAAACATGGTCGTTAAATATTATTCTGCTCCTGACGTGAAGAAGTCTGTTGACTGGATCATTTCACGCTTGAATTTTTCATACATTTCATCTGAGAAAGTAAAATGCTGTAGAAGTAAAGGTTCAAAAGCCAAAAGAACTCTAGCGAGAATCCATGGTTTGCCAAGAGTCTGGCAGCACACATTGGAATTATCACCATATTACCTCATTGAAGTATTATCGGAAAAATTTGACAAGTTGACCGAAGAAGAGAAGATGAAAACTCTCATCCATGAGATATTACACATTCCCGTTAGTTTTGGAGGAGGCTTCAGATATCATGGTAAATATGTGAATAGAAAAAAAGTTGAAAAATTATATAAACAGCTTAAGTGGGATGAAGCGTGATGGTTCAACTTACTGAATTAGTTGAAGGCCTTGAAGAAACTCAGCTTTCATACTGAAGTGATCCTTGCTTTGCTGGATACAGAGGTAAAAACCCACATTTGAGGAGTTGAAAAAAGCGGAAAGTCTAAAAAACCAAATGATCCTGAAAGAAGGGAAAGTAAAATCGGAAGTAATATCATATCAGGAATTGTTGGATAGAGCACCTGAAGCACCTAACATTTTCAGGTTACCAAAACTAGAATCCTTCAGAATAGCTACAATTGAAGGATGCGAACCTATACCATGTGGCGGAACTCATTTAAAGAATATTAAAGAAATTGGACGTTTTAAAATAAATGAGGCTGTAGAAGTGGAAGATGGGTTTAGAGTTTATTATGACATTGAGGATTTGAAGTAGAAATGTTCAGATT
>JAGMEO010000067.1 GCA_023128135.1 Candidatus Bathyarchaeota archaeon
GCAAGAGGGTTTCTATGGATCAAGTATAAGAGGGATTACAAGAGTGAATTAATAGACACGATCGATCTTGTGGTAGTTGGTGCATTTGCTGGTCGAGGTAGACGTGCAGGAACCTATGGCGCTCTGCTCATGGCAGCCTATGATACTGAATCAGACGGTTTCAAGACGGTGAGTAAGCTTGGAACCGGTTTTAATGATGCCAACTTGGCTAAACTTCCTAAAACACTAAAACCCTATAAAATCGATCACATTCATCCGAGAGTTGACTCTCAGATAGAAGCAGACTACTGGTTTGCTCCAACCGTGGTTTTGGAGGTAATTGGAGCTGAATTAACTTTGAGCCCCTCTCACACTTGTGGATTGAACATTGTCAGAGAAGGGGCGGGATTGGCTATTCGATTTCCAAGATTCACAGGGAAATGGAGGAACGACAAATCAGCAGAAGATGCTACTACAGTGAAAGAGATTGTTGACATGTACAAGGGTCAACTCAAGAAGTTTTAAAAAAAGTTGGTGAAGTTTATTTGCCACTGTCTTTTTTAGTATTATTTGTGTGAATATTTTGGCCAAGTCAAAGGATGATAATTCAAAAGAAGAAGTTCTGAAAAAGCTTGTGGAACTTAAAAGTTATCTTGAAGCCCGCTTGCGCAATTTAGAGGAAGAAGCAGCACAGTTAAGAGGATTTTTGGACTCTGTCAATGAGGTTGTCATTGCTAAAAGCTTCCAGAAAGTAGAGGTGAAGCCAACTGAAATTGAAGAACAAGTGATTCCATTAAGGAATAGATCTGGAATTGTTCTAGCTGAGATATATGTTGGAAATGACTATGCAAGAATAGTACCTGACAAAGAGGTTACTTTTGATGTTGACACCCCTCCTTTTCAAACATTTTTGGTAAAACGCATTTTTGAGTCTATGCAAAGCCAAGACAGAGAGATGATGCAAAAAGGAGAGGTTGAACCTGACAAGCTTTTCTCTTACGAAGTTGTCGAAGATAATGGTGTTATTAAAGAAATTATGATTAAGAATTATGGAAATGATAAACGGTTGATGGAACTAAAATCCTCAGTACGTTGGACTTTTGAGAAGATGTATGAAAAAACTCAAAAAGACTGAGTCATCGCATTTACACTTAATTTTATAAGGAGAAAATGAATAGCCCTATTTTCAATGATCAACTATGAACATTATTAGTTTTGATGATTTTAAGAAGATTGACATACGAACTGGCACAATAATTGAAGTTGAACGTGTACCTAACACAAGAAAGTTGTATAAGATTAGAGTAGACTTAGGTGAAAGAGGTGTGAAGCAGACCATTTCAAGTCTCGTTGGCTATTATACAAAAGAGGAACTCCTCAATAAGAGAGCTATATTTCTTGCAAATCTTGAACCTGCCAAATTTGCTGGAGAAACCTCTGAAGGTATGCTTTTAGCCGCAGAAATGAATGATAAAGTAGTGCTCTTGACTACAGATAAAGAAATCAGAAACGGAGCAAAGATTACCTAGTTATGTGAAACCTTTGAGGATTAGGAAAATGAACCTCCTCGAAATCGAAAACCTGCAAGTTAAAGTCAAAGATCAAACCATTCTCAAAGACATTAACCTCACGTTGAGAGGAGAGGAAGTCTATGTTCTGTTTGGGCCAAATGGCTCAGGGAAGACAACCCTCATCAACGCAATAATAGGCATACCATCTCAAAAGGTATCAGGCAAAATAAAGTTCATGGGCGAAGATATAACAAAAAAAACCGTAGATGAACGGGCGAAACTTGGCATATCGGTTGGATTTCAAAATCCACCGGAGATCGCTGGTATCAAACTGGCCGATGTTTTGAAATTGTGTCTTAATAAATCTCCTAAAGATGAATTCAGCAACGAGGAGAAACAGCAGATCAAAGCCTTTAACCTCACAGGATTCTTGAACAGAGATTTCAACGTCGATTTTTCTGGAGGAGAAAGAAAGAGAGCTGAGATTCTTCAGATGATGTTCCTCAAGTCAAAACTCCTCATTCTTGACGAGCCAGATTCAGGGGTGGACATTGAAAGCTTAAAGCTGGTAGGCCACGAGATTCAACGATACATAGAAGAAACAAAAAGCTCAGCTTTAATCGTCACTCATCAGGGAGGTATCCTTGAATTTCTAGACGCAAAACATGCTTGTGTTCTACTTGAGAGCAAAATCCACTGCTTCCCTGAACCGAAGAAGATACTTAAGACTTTGAAGACGAAGGGCTACAAGGAATGTATAGAATGCCAAGAACGGGTGACGGAGGGATGGTAAGCTGGCTAAAGAGTCTATGTTGACGAAGATTCCACATCAAATACTGAAGGAAGCTTACAAAGCAGGTGTCGAAAGCGACGAAAAGACTCGGTCTGGCACCTTCATGCATATTGACCAATCCACCCTTTACTCTAAGATTAATGATGCTTACAAGGACAAAATAGAGATAATGGACACTAAAGAAGCCCTTCATAAACACCCTTGGCTAGAAGATTATCGCTGGAAACTCATCGACGAAGATAAAGACGAATTCACAAAGAAGGTGGCTAACGAATTCAGCGGGGGATATTTTATACGGATTCTACCAAACATAGAAGTAATTCTCCCATTACAATCCTGCTTGATGATAACCAAGAACAACCTAGAACAAAGAGTCCACAACATCATCATAGCTGAGGAAGGATCAAAAGCCCACCTTATAACTAGTTGTATACAACACCCCTTAATTGAAAGCTCCACCCACATAGGAATCTCCGAATTTTACATCGAAAAGGGAGCTAAACTAAACTTCACCATGATCCATAACTGGAAAGAAAAAACCTTAGTGAGGCCTAGAAGCGCAGCGATCATAGAAGACTATGGAGAATTCGTATCAAACTATCTCTGCCTCAGACCCGTGAGAGACTCGCAAATGTATCCTACAGCCTTGTGCAATGGCAAATACTCTAAAGCAAGCTTCAACACGATTCTTTTCGGCCAACGCCAGTCGCTGGTTGACGTAGGCTCGAAGGCCATTTTAAACGGGAAAGGCAGCAGAACAGAGATGGTTTCACGAGCTATCGCAAGGAAAGGCTCAAAAATATACGTCAGAGGCAGTATAGAAGGAAACCACCAAGAGTCCAAGGGCCACCTCGAATGCAAAGGCCTCTTATTAGACAGCGAATCCTACATACATGCCATACCAGAACTGGTAGCTAGAAAAGAAGGCGCTGAACTATCTCACGAGGCAGCGGTGGGAAGAATCTCGGAAAAAGAGATCACTTACCTAATGACGAGAAGGCTCAACGAAGAAGAAGCTGTTTCCATGATCATTCGAGGATTCATGGACACCAGTATAATGGGATTACCGAAAGACTTGAACAAGGAAATTAACCGCATCATCGACTTGACCGCTGAAGCTCACTGAAAACTTCCTAGAATCTAGCTGGACGATGGG
>JAGMEO010000068.1 GCA_023128135.1 Candidatus Bathyarchaeota archaeon
GCGTATGGTCTTTCAATTGCTGATCTACGCTGGAGCTACAGTTGCCCTGTTTGTATTTATGATCACGTTGACAAAGAGGGAGACAAAAGAATGAGAGTAGGCTGGCTGAGAATAATCAGCTCTATCTTCGCGGCTATGATGATATGTGTACTTTTCATAACGATTCAGCACACTTTCATACCATTTGAATATGCGAGTTTTCCTGTAAATGAAACCTTGGCTTCGACCGAAGGAGAGGTGGGTCAAGAGGTCAGCCAAGCCTTGTGGTCTAATCGTCAATTAGACCTGATTATCCTAGCATTCTTGCTATTTGTGACAGCGTCTTGTTGCACTGTCATTTTGAAGGTTAGAAGAGGTGAACCAAGTTGATCCCATTAACATATTTCTTGGCATGTTCAATGGTTCTTTACATCATTGGACTTTATTGCCTTGTAGTTAAGCGAAACATGATCAGGCTTCTTATAGCCCTGGAGATCATGATGAACGCTGCTAGTCTGAATTTCATAGCTTTCTCAAGCTATGGTGTTGCAGGATTCACTCATCCACTAGCCCACGCATTTACCATAATGTCTATTGGAATAGGTGGATGCATAATTGCCATCGGACTTGCGATAACTCTACACGCCTACAGACATTACAAGACATTGGATGTGAGAAAATTAAGGAGACTCAGTCATTAATGTTCACAACACTGTTAGACACGATACTCTTCTTCACGGTCACAACCCCTTTGCTAGATTTGCTAGCTCAAAAGATTGGTAAGAAAAGATTTGCAGAGGCATACTCCTTACTTGGATTCATCGTCTCGATTATTCTCCTTCCATCTTTATACCATGAGGTTTTAACTGAAGGTATCATTGTCATTAAGTCATCTATTCTACCGATGGGAACTTGCTTCATAATAGACACTTTAAGCCTAGTTATGGTAACGATTTTCCTCCTCATCGGACTCATGGCATCCATACATTCAATCCGATATATGGAAGGCGACACTCCTCTTGCTGGATACTACACAATGCTTCTGTGCATAGTCGCTGGTATGATTGGCGTAGCCCTTGCGGGAGACCTATTCACCCTTTTCATCTTCTGGGAAGTCATGTGTGTTAGCTCCTACACATTAGTCGCATTTAGAACAGGAAAGTGGGCACCTGTAGAAGCAGGATATAAATACCTCATCATGAGCGCCGCGGGTAGCATAACCATCCTATACGCTATGTCACTCCTTTACGGTATGGCTGGAACTCTCAACATCGCCTATTTGTCAATCAGCCTCACCCAAGCTGAAGGCGGAGTCTGGACATACTTATCCCTCACACTGATAATCGTCGGATTTGGTTTACAGGCTGGAATGGCTCCTTTACATACGTGGCTACCCGACGCCCATTCTGCTGCACCAAGCCCAGTAAGTGCCCTGCTCTCTGGGGCGATGGTGAAGACCAGCGTGTACGGTCTCATAAGAATACTCGTAGTCCTGTTCGTACCAATGCGTACAGAATGGCAAGTAATAGTAGCAATCTTTGCCATTCTCACAATGTTCACTGGAAACATTGTGGCACTACTGCAGGATGATGTCAAACGGCTTCTCGCCTTCAGCACTGTAGCGAACATTGGCTACATCTTAATTGGGCTAGCCACAGGGTCACTCCAAGGATTGACTGGCTGCCTCTTCCAAATCCTCAATCACGCTATCTGTAAAACCCTGCTCTTCCTCTGTACAGGATCCTTTGAGCGCCAAGCAAAAACTAGGAGTCTCAAGGAACTTGCGGGCATATGGCGAACTATGCCTTTAACAAGCACTGCTTTCGCCATTGGTGCTGTCACGATCGCGGGAATTCCCCCTCTTAGCATATTCTGGAGCGAGGTGACTATAATCTTGGCGGTCTCGGAAGCCGGAATGCTCCTGTGCTCAGCCTTTATGATAGTTAACATGGCAATTTCAGCGGCTTACTGCCTGCGCATGGTACAGTTAATCGTGGTAAAAGACGTTACATCAACATCAAAGAACGCGACCGAAGCACCCTTGAGCATGCTTATACCAATTCTGATCCTCGCATCTCTATCCATCGTGATCGGCTTATTCCCATCATCGTTCCTTGCTATAACCGAGAAGGCTGCTCTAGCTGCATTAAACATCCAAGCCTACATTAGCGCTGTATTTCAAGGTTAATTGTAAAACTATACATAAGCTCTGGTTTTCGCGATAGATCGATCATTATATTTGTTATTGTTTTCGCGAGCACTTACATAAGTAGACTAAATCGCGTGCACGTCCGTTATGAAATTTTAAATGGTTCATCGTCGCGCGAGCGATTTGAAGTTGCCTTTGACCTGCTTCATTTAGAAGGTCCCGGAGATATTAACGATATTGTGAGAGGCTCAGCGTATATATAGGCAGTTCTCTACGACAAACGAATTTCGTTGGGAGATTGGTAAATTATCGAATGTGAATTAAAAATGCAATTCGAGGAATTATTCAAAGGTTTACAATATTATAACGAAGAATATCAACATTGAGTAAAAAGCTATTAATCTCTTAGAAAAAGAAGAACCGATTATTGGTCCCATCTCGGAACTTGATAAAAAACAAATTCATAAAGAAATAATTAGAGCTTTCTTAAACAAATGGAAATGCCAAGTAAATTAAAGTTCTCTTTCTTTGAAACAAGCAATCGAAAAACTTTCTCTTTTTATATTCCGCTAAAAAATGAACGTATTGGGAACATACAATTTGAGTTAATAAAAAATATGAATGGACAACATTTGTCTAATGCTAATATCATAACAAGAATTATGGGTTCTTTCTTAGAGGTAAGACCAAAATTTGGTTCAGCGCCTTTTTTAAAATTAATGCATATGGCAAATCTAGATTTATTCGTAATGTGGGATACAGGAATAAAAACAAAATACAATATCCCTATTTATTATATAACTAATTACTCAAAATGGTATTAAAGATTCTTAAAAAGAAGTGAAAATACAAAACCTAATAAGAGAATGAACTGATCCTAAAAAGCATATTGCTTGGTTTAAAAAAGAGTATTTCCAGAAATAACCAAAACAAACATTAGAGTTTGAAACGAATTAGAATAAGATGAAGCAATAGAAGATGCTTATGTTAAGGAATTAAAGAAATTTCCGAATTTATTCCGTTAACAATATGCCAATAAAGTTAAAATGGTGATGAATATGGTTAAGAAAAATAAAGAGGTGGAAAGACAAGTTAAGAAGGTAACAAAGCAGGTAGTCAGACAATTGAAGGGGACACTGCAAACTACATCCGAAAGGGTACTAGTAGCCGCTATTATTTTAGTTCTAACGCTTACTTGGAGAGATGTCATTAC
>JAGMEO010000069.1 GCA_023128135.1 Candidatus Bathyarchaeota archaeon
CATTCCAACTCCAAACATTGAGTTCTGTGTATTGATCTCCAACATCATCATAGTGGTGACCTACACTTACAACTTCATTGTGTCCATTATTATTGAGGTCTCCACTTGCAACTGCATAGGAATATGTGTTGCTTCCTGTCCACGTTCTCGTATCTAATAATGCTAATGCGGATCCATCCCACCTGTAGACACGTATCCATGCTGGAAGATCTCCCGACATGGGGATTGAGAAGCCTGTTACAATTATTTCCAAATGACCATCATTGCCTAAATCGGTAATACACACGCTTTCACCAATTGACCACTCTCCATCTACTTGGAATTCCCTGTTTATCTCTACGTCAAATGTAGATCCATCCCACGAGTAGATTCTCAACTGAGCCCAGTATTCACTGCCATCCCAAATCCATCCGATAGTGACAATCTCTACGACGCCATCACTGTCTACGTCTGCGGCATATATGTCATAAGCATTCACTGCATCGTGTGCCCATTTGTGACTGTACTCCATGTCTAAAGGTCCAGCAACAGTTATACCCAGAGCATTCAAAGAAAACAATGTTGTAGCGAAAAGCAGTAGTATAGTGAACATTTTCAATTTTTTATTTAAAGAAAGCATTTTTCCTCTAGAACTAAGATTATCAGGAAGCATATAAAAAAACGCTGTAAGTTAGCCTTCAACACAAATATGCTATTTAGCTGATACCTTGGTGAGCTAGATATTTACAAGATTTTTTGTCCACATTCAGGACAGTATAATGCTTCTAAGGGCACCTTAGTGCCACAAAAGGAACATGTCTTTATAATTTGAGGAGGGCTTGGCAGCGTTGTGGTTTCTGGAACTGTCACAGGCTTTCTTCTCCTCCTAAGGAATATATAGACAATAACAGCAACAGAGAAGACCACGACCACTCCAATTGCGATGAGCATTCCATACTGTTCGAGGAACGGTTTCTCTTCGACCTGAAACGATATCACATTCTCGTTGTTTCCATAGTTAGTTTCTGTTACTGTATGATCCTGATTCACAATCCATCTAACCTCATAAGTACCTGTATCAGCCTCAAAAGGACCATAATACCAATAGGTTTCCACTTCTTCCTCTAAGCTTCCCGGACCACCGACCCCATGTTCACCTTCAAAGTACACATCTATGTAGTAATTTTCCGCATAGCTGTCTCCATGGTTCTTTAAAGTTGACCAGAGGTAGAACTCGTTATCGGGCATTAGTTTAGATATTGGAATTCCATCGATATCCCCGATCCAAGCGTCTATAATAACTAAATCAGGGTACCTTGGAACTGACACTTCAACCTGGAAATCAATATACCATGTTCCAACGTCGTGAACCCATTCATCGCCTAGCTTGTACCACACATCAGCACTCAGCTCCATTGTGGTTGGAGTAGAAGGAGCCATCAGATTAAAAGAGTAAAGATTAGAGCCAGCTCCAGTTAAGTCTTCAACCTCTTCTGTAATGTACTCATCTCTCCCATAGTCCCATATGCCTACGCCAACTTCAGTAGATGAAGCTAATGAGTATTCAATTGTCATTTCAACTGAAAACAGTGTTCCCAATTCGACCTGAGTTGGATAGCCAGCCCCAATGACTTGAGCACTGTAGTTTACAGCGCCAGAGACTAATACTTCAAAGTCCCAATACCAACCTTCTGGATTGTACTCCCAATCGCTCCCATTCCAATACAAGGCTACGCCCGCTAGATTCCAAACCATGTTTCTTTCTGGCGCATTAAGCTCAAACACATAGGTCTGTGTACTTGTTTGAGTGACATCATCCACACCTCCTGTAATGATTGCTTCTTCACCATAGTCCCAAACACCAATGAAAATGGTAGTGTCAAAAGCAACTGAGTATTCAACAGTTATGTCAACAAGGAAGTTTTGCCCTTCACCAACCTGAGAAGGAGCACTCAAGTCACTTATCTTGACATTATACGCCTCTTCTCCGACGATTGTGAGGGCTATAGTGTAAAAGTGAATTGTTGAGCTACTGTTACCGCTCACAGTTAAAATGTATGTTCCAGGAACAGCGGTAAGATCAACAATTAATAGCAAAGTTGATTCTACTGTACCATTACTTGGAGGAGTAATCTCAGAAGGTATGAATCCTGCAGTGACTCCAAATGGTACTCCGCTAACATTAAGGGAGACAGGTGAGGTGAAGCCACTAAGAGATGCGACTGTAATGGTTGAGTTTCCTTGACTGTCCAATTGAAGAGTCAATAAGTCAGGGTTTGCTGTGATGTTGAAGTCAGGACCTGCAACATTCACAATCAATGTAAACTGGAACGATCGCATTAACACTCCGCTTCTACCAAAAACTGTTAAAGTGTATGTTCCTGTTGGGGTCTCCTCTGTTGTAGAGATTGTTAATGTTGATTGCTCTGAACCTCCTTCTGAAGGTGTAACAGAATCTGGATTAAACTCGAAGGTTGTACTCGTTGGAGCTCCCGATAAACCTAAAGATACAGGTGACGCAAAAGAGCCTAAGGATTGAACTTTGACTGTATAGGTGCCTTCTGCACCTTCTTGAACACTTTGTACAGCTGGAATGACTGAAACAGTAAAGTCTCTTTCTGCACTTTCGCTGGTCCTCAGTTCTGGGTCACCGAGAAGAATGTACACGAATAGGTTGTGACGGTGAGCGTTGTCGGTCATGTCATAGTTATTGGAGTACCATAATTTTGTCTTGTAAAGGGCAACCCCTGGTCTTGCCTCCGTTGAATCGTCGTTAAGCATATAATCCCAGAAGCGATAGTCCATTTCTTGGTTGTATCCCCATCCCAACTGCCAACCGACACTGTAATAACTGACTCTAGTTGCACCGATGTATGCTATTGCTCCATTTGGGCTCTTTATCATTCTCTCAGCCAAAGAATCACTGGAATAGTCAATCCGTGCTGTGAGACATGAGTCTGCATAAATAAGTGATAAAAGACCTTTATTCGTTAAATCAGTAGAGGTGCTAATCATAGTAGGCCAAGACATCTCATCCTCCTCTGGTACATCATTCCCGTTTGAGTCGGAAACCCATACCTTCCTTCCCATACCTTGAGGCATACCATGAGCACCAAGCATTACATAGATGTAGCCAACTCCAAGCTCATCCTCAAGATTGCTGAAAGTTAAATCCTCATCACTGGTGTAATCGGAAGGGTCAAGACCGTCCTTCTCATATAACCTTGTAAACGAGAAAGAAGCTGGAAGAACATCATTACGTACACGTTCAAGGAGTGTTGCTACGTC
>JAGMEO010000007.1 GCA_023128135.1 Candidatus Bathyarchaeota archaeon
TTAGATAAGGCTTTGAAAGAAATCGTAGAATTTTCAAAAGAAGGAAACCGGTACTTCCAACATAAAGAGCCATGGAAAACTAAAAATCCTAACTGTTTATACTTATGTGTCAACGCCTTGAGGTCTCTTGCGGTACTCCTTGAACCGTTTATTCCAAGTTCTGTGGAGAAATTGTGGTATCAACTTAATCTAGAAGGTACTGTTGCTGAACAAAACTGGAGTTCCGCATCTAAACTTCTAGTAAAGGAATTGCACACAATAGGTAAGCCTAAAGTATTGTTTAAAAAAATCAACTAGAGAAAACTTCTTTCTGCTATCAACCCGTGAACTTGAAATGTTACTTGTTCAACTTTGCTGTCTTATCCATAATTCAGCTTTTAGCAGGTCTCGGATTGCTAATCGAACAGTTTCTCCCCTGTTAGGATAGTGGTCTTCTGACACTAGTTTGTCTATGTCTTTTATGTAAGGTTTGGGTAAATAGACGGTGATTGGTTCCATTGGCTTCAAGAATGTTCTTGGTCGTCATGTTATTAATATTTTTGTATATGCAAAAGATATATAGACTAAATACGATTTAAATACGATTAAACAATGGGTATTTAAGTTCTTTGTATTGCAATTACCGATACTGTGAAAATTTCAACCTCTATCACATATTTTTTTATTCTTTTTATGCTGATTTGGTACTAAGCAATGATTTCTGCCTTCAAATGCGTCGGTTTAACCCCCGTTATTCGTACAACTTCATATTCTCCTAAAAGATCTTCCTTTTCTGTTTCAAGAGTTATTGGTTTATAAGCAAAATTTCTTCCAGTCCATTTACCATTCTTACGTTTATTTATCAATACTTGGCCTTCCCAGTGAAGCCACTTCTTGTTCTTTTCTAATGAAATTTTTCTATGTAACATGCTGACCTGTATACTTCTTTTTTTAATTTTTTGAGCGGGTATTCCACGCAGATTTTTTGCTAGTGTATTTGGTCTAACAAAAAATTTTGAAATGTTAAGGACATCTGGTTTGATTTCTTTTAAAAGTTGAATCGAATTGTTAAACGCGTTATCATCTTCGCCTGGAAATCCACAAATGATGTCTGTAGCAAGAGATATTTTGGGTATTTCATTCCTGAAGGCGTTGACAACGTTTCTGAAGTCTTGAACCGTGTAGAACCGATTCATCATTTTTAATACGTTATCGTCTCCACTTTGTACAGGTATGTGAATAAACTTGTAAATTTTAGGATTCCCATAAGCTTCAACAAGATTATCAACATTCTCAATTGCATGATTCGGGTTCATCATTCCTACTCTAACAAAGAACTTTCCCTTCAGGTCTACAACACTTCTTAGGAGTGTTACCAAATCTTCTCCAATGTCCACACCGTAAGCGCCAGTGTCTTGAGAAGTGAGCCAGATCTCCTTCACTCCAATGTCTAAATCCCGTTTTATACGAGTTAATATTTCTGGAATAGTATAACTGCGAAGTTTTCCTCGTGCATAGCGAACACAACAGTAAGAGCAACTCCCAAGGCAACCATAGGAGATTGGTACAATCGATGTGGCTTTATTCAGAAAAACTCTAGGAAGTAGACAATCTGGTTTCGAGTCACTTCTCAAATTAAAAATTTTTTCACCGCGTGAAACTCTTTTTAAGGCATTAATTATTGTAGCTCCAGGTGCTGGACCCATAGCTGCGTCGAATGTTATCTCTTTGTTCAGTCGTTCAAAATTTATTAGAGGAAGACATCCAGTAACAATTAACTTCTTGCCCTTAGGCACCTTCTTCAGAAGGCTTATCATTCGGTTTTCTGTTGGAGTTTTCACAGCACAAGTATTGTATATAACAGCGTCAGCATCTTCCATATTGTTAACCACTTTATAACCTGCAGTAGCTAGGCAACCAACGATGACCTCTCCATCAGCGAAGTTGGTTGAACATCCATGGGTCTTAACGTAAACATTGTTTATCAAGTGTTTTTTCATCTAAAGCATTTTCCACAATATTCTAAGATATATCAATAAATGAGACCCGTGCTTTTTTTGGTTTATGTTAAAAAAAATTATGTTACTATGTTGATAATGTGTAGAGTTAAAAGAGAAGAAGATTAATAGAATCTAGAAGTGTGGGTATAAACAATGACAAAGGCGAATGTACATCCAACAGCCTATTTAGATCCAGAAGCGAAACTTTCTGAGGACTGTGTAATTGGATCAAATGTAAGTGTTTATGGTAAGGTTTCTTTTTCTAAAGGCGTTTTTGTTGAACCAAACGTAATATTTTATGGTCCAGTGAAAATGGGCGAATCATCCTATGTTGGACCAAACTCTTTGATTGGTTTTCCTTCTAAACAAGACTTGGATGAAATTCGTAAGACAATGGCGTTAAAACCAAAATTGAAGAAAGGTAAACTAACTAAAATCGGAAATAACACCACCGTCAGATCTAACTGTGTTATCTACGCTGGAGTAGAGATTGGTGACGATGTACGTTTTGGTCACAACGTCATGATCAGAGAAAATGTAAGTGTTGGTAAGGGTTCATTGGTTGGAACAAACTCTATAATCGATGGTGACTGTGTTATTGGAAGCAGCGTCTCTATACAATCAGGTGTTTATATACCAACTTATTCTACAATAGAAGACAATGTTTTCCTTGGACCAAACTGCGTACTCACAAACGACCTCTACATGATGCAGAAAAAATACAAGCTTAAAGGTCCTACAGTAAAATTAGGTGTAAGTATTGGTGCAAACTCAACTATCTTCCCAGGGGTTACAATTGGTGAAGGAGCAGTTGTTGGCGCTGGGGCAGTAGTTCGAAATGACGTTCCACCTAAAACTATGGTTGCTGGAGTGCCAGCGAAAAAGCTAAAAAACGTTCCTAACAATTGGCATATACCACAAGTATAAACAAAAGTGTATAAAAATAGGATAAAGAACACTTTTTACATGTAACAATGAAGAGTTGAATAATCTACTTGAAAAGAATCACCGTTAGTTTTCTTGCCTTAATGTTTCTTCTCTCTTTTGCATCATTCACCTTTCCTGTGAGTTCAAACTCAAACCCCACGGTAAAGTTACTTCACGAAATAGAAATAAAAAATGGTGGACTTCTCATTGTCAACGACACCGTTATCATTGAGAATGATGGTAATGAACCTCTAAACACTTTCAAGATAGGTTTGCCCTCAGGTTTTATTGAAAACTTAGACCACGTATCTGTCCGTTCATCTGATGACCAACTTCTTGATTTTGTTGAGGATGTCGATTTTGGCGTAGAAGGCATATATGGATTTGAAGTTAACCTGCCTAGAAGTGTTGATGTAGGAGAGACTTTCAACTTCACAATGACATGCGTGTTCTCGGAATTGATTTGGTCAGAAAGCGCTTACGCCATTTACATAGCAACGTTCCCTAAATATCCCTCTCTTCAATACGAAGCAACTGAATGTAACTCCACAATTATTCTTCCTGAAGAAGTCAACGTTTACGATAGCATTTGGAGACTGAACGGTGCAGTTGCAAAAACAAATTACACCCAGCCATTACCAGCCTATATGAACCAAAGTGGCTTCATTAGCTTCTCAGATCCCATACACATTATTGCATGTGAATGGGCGATGCGTGAAATTATCATTGATTCTTCTGCTCAAATAACATTCAAAGACACGTACCATCTAACAAACTTAGGGCGAAGTGTTCTTCCATCATTGACTTTCATGCTTCCTGGAGATGCTGACAACATTATCGCTTATGACACATTCTTCGGTGAGATTACAGTTACATCAGGAACTTCCCAGATAAACACAATTGCCACGGTTGCTTTTCGTCATCCTGGTATCACACCAGCGTATTTAGGCCTCACTCCACCTGGAAACTACACTTTCACGATAAGTTATAAGTTGTCAGCAAATGCATATCTAGATCAGTTAGACACTTGGAACTACCGATTTGAAACACTCTTCTTCGAAAACTTTGAATATACTGTAAAAGATTTAACTGTAAAAATCGTGCTGCCTGAAGGCGCTGAGTTTATCAGTTATTCTAATTCGGAAGGAAAGATCAGCAAGACAGGCTATCAGGAGATTTTGATATATGAACTAAAAGATGTAACACCTTTTGACGATATGGATGTAACTGTAGAGTACACATACCTTATCTTTTGGTCCGCATTTCGTCCAGTGCTTTGGCTTGGCTTAGCTATTATACTTGTAGGCGCCGTTGTAATGATTAAAAGACGGGGGCGTCCTCCAACACCTCCTTTATCAGTTAAAGATGTTAGAGTAATAAGAGCCTTCATCAATGTCAATAATGAGACAACTGCCCTCAGATCGGAATTGAAATCGTTAGAAAAAGATCTTGAAAGACGACGAATACAAAAGAAGCGGTATAAACGAAGGCGCGGAATCATTTTGCAACAACTTCGTAGTTTAGATAGAGAGTTTTCGGTTCTAAAGAGGGAAATCATATCAAAAGAACCAAGTCTAAGGGAAGCGATTCATCAAATCGAAGTTGCTGAGACCGAGCTTGAGACAGTGAGGTTGAACACAAATAAACTTAGGACACAGTATCGTTCAGGTCGCATATCCAAGAAAGCTTACGAAGAGTTACTGAAAGAATATGAAAAAAGATCTGATAGAGCCCAGACAAAGGTCGATGAAGCCATCATGAGACTTCAGAGAGAACTATAATAATCAAATGGCTCCATTAGTTCAATATTTTCAAATTACACAGCAATTATAACATTAGAGAATATTAAACGGGACAACTATTCTCTTAAAAGGCGTTTAACGTTCTGTGCTGCTCTACGTGGAATCTTTTTCTCTGCTACAAGATCGTCTAGTGCTTTTAACATTTTATTCTTATCTATCTGGCCATTTCTGATCATGTCTCCCATAGTGCGCCGTATAGCCGTTAAACGAGGAACACCTGCTTTAATCTTCTTTTTCACAGTTTCTCGAAATTTTGAGTCGTCAATGACGCCTTTCCTCACTAATGAGTTAACTAACATCAAAACAAGAGGTGGTCGTCCTGGTCTTCTTAATCGATGAGGAGGACGTCGCAATCTAGGCATTACAGGTTGTTGAGCCATTTCAGGAGTCAATGCGACCAAAGTACCACAATATTCACAGACAACTGTCCTGTTTGCCCTAACGGCGTCTTCAGAAATCTTTGCACCACATTCAGGACATTTCACAGCTTGAATTTTCATAATCTACAATATTACATTATCAATTAAAAGATATGGGGAAGCAATATGAAGATATAATCCTTCTGTCATCTTTGATGTGACGTCAAATGTTCAACCCCTCAAAAATTCGACTTGATTTTCCCATTCTGAAATCAGGCATAATCTACATGGACAACGCAGCTAGTAGCTTAACTCCTGAACCCGTTTTACAGAAGATGTTGGAATTCTATCATGACTACAGAGCAAACGTAAAGAGAGGAGTACACAGGCTTTCTCAAAAAGCCAGTGAAGAGTACGAGCAAGTTCATCGTAAAGTTGCCAAGTTCATCAATGCTAAATCTGACGATATGATTGTTCTGACAAAAAATACCACTGAAAGTATCAACATAGTTGCCAACGGATTGGATTGGAAGAAAGGTGATAAAGTCGTCACAACCCTCATTGAACACCATTCCAACTTCATAACTTGGTTAAGGTTAAGAAAGAGATTTGGAATAAAAGTTGAAGTGGTCAAGCCTGACAAAGAAGGAATATTTGATTTTAAGAGCTTCGAGGAAGCGATCGATGATAAGACTAAACTCGTGGCCATGACTCACACATCAAATGTCCTAGGTGTGATCACACCGGTGGAAAAGATCTCAGAATTAGCACATGATCACGGGGCTTTATTTCTAGTGGATGGAGCGCAATCTGTACCACACTTAAAGGTTGATGTTCAGAAGATTGGCTGTGATTATCTTGCTTTTTCAGGTCATAAGATGCTTGGACCTACAGGCATTGGTGTTCTATACATGAAGAAAGATGTGGTTGAGCGAACTCAACCTCTCTGTATTGGAGGAGGAACTGTTACTAAAGTGAGTAGTGATCTTTACAGTTTAATTGAGGATTCTAGAAAGTTTGAGGCAGGAACTCCGGCTATAGCAGAGGCTATTGGTTTAGGAGCAGCTATAGATTACATAGCAAGAGTTGGGTTTGATGGTTTAATGAGTCATGAAAGGAAGCTTACTGAAAAAATGTGTAGAGGACTTAGAGATATCCCAAAGATTGAGGTCTATGGTCCTAAGGATCACAAAAAACGAATAGGAATAGCAGCTTTTAACATCATAAATTTTAGTCCTCACGATGTCGCCTTAGCGCTCGATGTATCAGCCAATATAATGGTAAGGTCAGGTAATCACTGTGCCATGCCTTTAATGAAAGAGTTATTGAAAAAACCAGAAGGATGCGTTAGAGCATCTTTATACTTATACAACACTATGAATGAAGTAAATGAACTAATTTCAGCTGTAAATGAAATAGCAATTTCTTAGGGCGGTGTGGTTTTTGGAGATCGTTAAAGACTTGATAAAAGCTCACGAGAGTATTAAGAAAGAGGTTTACTTAGATATTGAAAACTCAAGTTTCGTCCCCAAAGAAGTAGTCAACACAATGGTTCCTTACTTCATTGAAAAAGCGTACGGTAATCCAACTATACCTAATAAGCCTGGATGGATGGCTTATGAAACGATCATGCAAGCTTCCGACAAAATCGCTAAGTTTGTTAAGCTGAATTATTAAATTCGTTTGTAGATAAATTACTGAAAGTAATATTTTCAGGAAAAAATATGCGAGATTTTAAATATCTATTCGTTTTTTTAAGCTGTCTTGAATCAAAATAAGTGGTGTTAGAATGCCAACAAGTGAACTTCGAACCATAGACGAAATTAATGAAAAGATAAGAAAAGGTGAAGCAGTTGTTGTTACAGCAGAAGAGATGATAAAAATCGTCGAAAGTAGAGGGATTAAAGTCGCTGCAAAAGAGATCGATGTGGTGACAACTGGAACCCTTGGGGCTATGTGTTCCTCAGGAGCGATAATAAATCTAGGACACTCTGATCCACCCATCAAGATAAATAAAGCCTGGATCAACGATGTCGAAGTTTCTCATCCAGGCGCAGCAGTTGACTTATACATTGGTGCAACGCAAATGTCTGAGACCAAACCTTTTGAGTATGGAGGAGGCCATGTTATCGAAGATCTAATTAAAGGTGAAGAAGTAGAACTCAGAGCAACAGCTTATGGCACAGACTGTTATCCACGGACCAGACTGGAAACCCTGCTTACAAAAAATGATCTGAACCAATTTTACTTACTTAATTTCCGTAACTGTTATCAGCGTTATGAGTGTGCGACCAACAGTCGCGACGAAGTTATCTACACCTACATGGGTAAACTTCTCCCCCATTTTGGAAACGCTACATTTTCTGGAGCAGGAGAACTCTCTCCTCTCACTAACGATCCAAATTATGAGACGATTGGAATTGGTACACGAATATTTTTGGGCGGATCTCAAGGCTACGTTATTGGAGAGGGAACACAGCACAATCCAAGAAACCAGTTTGGAACAATAATGGTGCGCGGAGACGGCAAGAAGATGTCACCAGAATTTATTCACGGGGCTTCCTTCACGAACTATGGAACAACTCTCTACGTGGGCATAGGTTTCCCTATACCTATTTTGAATGAGGGATTAGCGAAAAAGACCAGTATATGCGATGATGATATTTTCACAGAGGTTGTTGACTACGGCGTTCCAAGACGAGATCGTCCCACTCTAAGAAAGGTGAGCTACAAGGAATTGAAGTCAGGAAAGATCGATATTAACAATAAAGAAGTTAAGGTAAGTTCCCTTTCGAGTTTGAAAGGCGCGAAAAAAATTGCGAAGACTTTAAAGTCTTGGATTGATGACTCAAAGTTTTTCTTAACTGCTCCTATCGAACGCTTGCCAACGGATACAGTGTTCAAGCCAATGAAACTGCTCAGTGCGATGCCTTTCGTTGAGAGCATTATTCATCCTGCCATGACATGTAAGGAAGATGAGAAAGTGAAGTCTGTGGCTGAGAAGATAATACATCACTCAATCAATCATGTAGTTGTCGTCAATGACGAGGGCAAACTAAAGGGTATTGTGACATCATGGGACATTACAAAAGCAGTTGCTGAAGGAAAGAAAGATTTGACTGACATAATCACGCGCCGAGTCTTTGTAACTACCCCGGATGAACCTGTAGAAGTTGCATCACGGAAACTTGCTCAGCACAACATATCGGCTTTACCAGTAGTAAACCAAGAAAAGAAGGTCGTAGGAATCATAACAGCTGAGGATATATCAAAGCTTTTCAAGAGGTGAAATGTTTGGTCAAGGTCTTACTCAAATTTTCTGATAAAGTTACAGATCAGCCTATAACTTCTCAAGTGATAAAGGAAAAGGGAGTGACAATAAACATACTGTCTGCTCATGTCGATCAGCAGGGAGGAGAGATGCTTATTGAGATACCTGAAGATGAAGCTGAGGGAGTGATTGAAGCATTCCGCTCTAAGGGCGTTAAAGTGGAACTTCGCAGATTGATCGAGGTCAATAAAGAGAAGTGTTTTGATTGTGGAGGTTGTATATCTTTGTGCCCTGTGAATGTTATAACTTATGACGCAGAGTATTCTGTAGTGTTTGATGAAGAAAAATGCCTTGGAAGCACGTGTGCATTATGCATTGATGCTTGTCCTGTTAGAGCCATTGAATTGATTACTTAAAATTCATCTTCAATGTGGAATAGCTTCCTTATTTTAAGAAACTAAGAGCCTTCTGTTCACTCAGATAACCATCTGGATCAAGCTTCCAATCTTTTATGTCAAATTCTCCTCTTGTTTGAGCAAGTTGTTTTATAAATTTCCCGGCTTCAGGATTATGCCACCACGTATCACCATAATTTTGAGCCAATTTTTCTTTTATAGTTACAACTCTGACTGTTGCTATTACATAACTTGGAGAATACATGTCAAAGTTAGGCATAACGTGATGAAGTATCCAGTAATCACCTGGAGTTTCTATGAAGAAGCTTTTCGTTAGTTCTTGCCATCTCTCTGCTGCTTCTTCCACGGTGTAGTTGTTTTTCCAGAATTCCATTTTCATGATACTATTTGCTGCATAGAAGACCAAGAATGCAAGATTCATAAATCTGACGCGGTCAACAACTTCTTTTACAGCAGTGTCATCAAGTTTCAGGTCTTGTGAAAGGAAAAGTGGGTCTTCTACTATGTTTTGAATGAGAATGCTGAATGTTTCAGAAACACTTCTAGGTATAATATACCTCTTCCAAACAGAATCTTCAGGATTTGCACTTTTACCATGAATGCCATGACCAAACTCATGAAACAGACTAGTGAAATCGGTGAATGGGGAAACTTTACGATAAAGTATTCTAACATCGTTGGGAATTTGAATTCCCCAGCACGAGGCGCTTGGACTCTTATTAGGGCGATCTTCATCGTCAACCTTGATAGCTGAAGGGTTAAACTTCATCTTTGTTAAAACTTGGATGATTCCGTGAAGTGGACTCTTTCCTTCAAAATATTTATTGAGAGGTTTGAAAATGCGTCCCCTCCAAGTGTAAAAGTCATCATAATATTCTGGCTTGGTTTTAAGGAGAACTTGAGATGCAAAATGTTCTGCAGCATTTAGAAACGTTTCTTTAGCTCCATCTCCGAGCTTCCTTAGGAGATCAATTAGATCCTCGTATGAGAATTGTTCCAGTTCTAAATAACTTTCCAATGGTGTCAGATTGTACCGTTTGTAGACTTCTTTTGCGATACCCATTCGCTTTTCTACAAGATGAGCGATTGAAGGAGCTTTACTAATGAACTCATCGAAAACTTCCTTGCGTCTTTGTCTGTCATCTGTTTGAGAGTTGAATTGTCGCCAACTCCCCCAGTTAACCTTCTTTCCATTAATCTCATATTTATCGGTTGAGATTTTCTCCATTCTTTGATCGTGGAAGTCAAGGTCTATGTCAAGTCTTTTGGCGTCGGTGATTGTCCATATAGAAGCAAGATACATGTTTCTTGGTTCAGTATATTTTTCTAGGAATTCTTTGCTGATTTCTACGAGTTTTTGAGAGAGTATTTTCATCTCGTCACGATCATATGTAAGACCCGCGTATTGATTGTAATATTGTTCTGAAAGTTGAATGTTCAGCTTTTCATATCTAGATGTAAGTGATTCTAACGTCAAGAGATCATTTTCCTTTTATTGGAAGTTAACTTTTTAGCGGTGATATAATATTTTTTCGCAAGAGAAAATCAGTTTTAACACTAGATGAGATTCAAATGCTAATAATTCTTCCAGAACCATTTCTAACATATCTTTTTCTCAAGATTTTTTCCAATCCTCTCCTAGCATTATCTCCTGTGCAATGACAAGGTGAGACTAACTTAACGTCCATTTCACCTAGAAAATTTGCCAACACTACTCCATCAAACTCGCTGGAAACACTATGGAACCCACCAATTACTGCATGAACTTTATTGATACCGCTTACTTTCTGTGCTCGTTTTAGGATCTTCGTAATTCCAGGGTGACCACAGCCAGATAAGACAACTAAACCTTTACCTTTAACGTTTATCAGCAATGAATGCTCACTTAAGCCTTCTGTGACTTTACCCGTTGACATAATGCCTTCTTCAAACTCTATAGGCCTATCACAAATCTTCGCCACAGCTCCAGTCTTTTTAATCCTTTTAACTTCAACGTTATATGATGGAACATAAACAGGAGTTACTCCTTTCACTAAATTTAGGATGTGACTCAAATCACCACAATGGTCTCCATGCCAATGCGAAATAAAGACTGATTTGACATTTCCGATGTCAACATTAAGCTCTATTGAATTCTTTAATAAGGAGTTAAATGAGCCTGCCGTATCCATTAAGAGAGGGTATGTTTTTCCATTTTTATAGGTCTCAACATAAAAGGAGAGCCCCCATATCGAGGCTAAACCCTTTTTCCAGATGTTGTTATCGACTAATGTAATCACTCTTACAGAATCAACTTCATTCATATCCTAATTCACTCATATGAGAAGGTTATGTGATCTTACCTCTTGTTATAATCATGTCATGTGTCTCATCGTTGCAACAACCACCAAAGTCAAAGTTTCATACGGTGATGAAAATTAAGTTAATTAGATATCCGAAAATTATCGTTAAGAAAGAGAATATGATTATTGATGCAATCGCAGTTTTCTTACCTAATACTGTCCAGATGGTTCCTATTTCCGTCACATCTGTAACCACTCCTGCCATAAGCAGCGTGAAAACGACTCCTGGTGAGGCTCCAAGGGAGTATAAGCTACAGATTATTGGTACACTTGCTTCAAGTGTGATCTCCATAAAGGTTGCAATTCCCAAGGCTATTGGAACGGAATATAAAGAATAGCCCAGTAAACTGTTTATGGCTTCCATCGGAATCAATGCTTTAGTGATTCCAGCTCCTAGAAAACCAATTGCAACCCATTTTCCTGACAGCTTGAAAAACTCATAAGAATGATGCAGAGCTGAGAGTATTCTACCTCTGAAAGTTTCTGGTCTGTGACGCTTTTCAAGATTAGATGTCCGTTCAGAAGCGTATGGTCGTTCTGACTCTATTAATTCTCTTTTTTCTAAATATCCTATCAGCAGGCCACCAATCACAGCAACAACCATTGTCATCACAAGGATGAACAAAAACATTTGGAATCCGACAAATGAAACCAAAATTAGAGACTCTACTACACATAACCAAGGTGTTGAGACCAGGAAAGTAATCATGAAAGCCCTGCTGGCACCCAGATCAAAAAGGGAAATTGCTAGGGGTAGACTGCTGTGAGGGAGAAACTGGGCGAAGGTTCCTAGAACAGATGCTTTTAAGAGGCTTTTTAGGTTATTTCCTTCAAACATCTTTACGAACCATTTCTCTGGAACAAATTCCCTACTAAGACCGGCTGCTAAGAAGCCTAAAACTATCCAATGCCAAACTTTGAGGAAGAACTGCAAAGTTTCAAGAATGATTTGAAGTACTATGTTTAACATAATGATCCGTTCGTGTGTATTAGAGTGAATTGATTAAGAAGACACGTAAACACCTTAGAACAACCCCTGGAAAGGTCGTTTATCACTAGATTAATCATTTCATCTTATCCACCCTTGTGGGTTTTGATCCACAACATTTTTTGTCTCTGAAAATAATTCTGTTATGCAAGCACGTTTTTGGATGCCCATATGTTCGACAGATAGAGTTGACGAGATTATCGGAAACATAGAAATCTAGTTTAGATGCCTCTTCGCAAGCAACTTCAATATCATATTTGAAAAAGTTTGCAAGTAGAATTTCGAGAAGTCTATGTTTTCTAAGCAATTTTTTGGCTATAACGACGCCATAATCTGTAAATTTGACTCCATAGTAACGTTCATACTTGAGAAGTCCTCGTTCATCAAGTTTTTGCAGCATTTCTGTTGTCGTCGCAGGGTGAACATCAAAGAAGTCTGAAACCATTTTATTTCCAATCTTGTAACCATCTTCAACCTGTTTTCTATATATAAATTTCAGATAGTCAGCCTCAGTCACAGTTACATCCATATATTTACTCAAGGAAAACAACTCACACCTTTTAAAAGAGTTAGGTGTTACCTAATAAATTTTTGGTTGAACCTAACTTTTTAAGTTCGGACCTTGCGCCTC
>JAGMEO010000070.1 GCA_023128135.1 Candidatus Bathyarchaeota archaeon
GGGCATTATTCAATCAGGGTAAACACAATCAAAATAGAACCTGAGGACATTATTGCTAGTTTTGAGAAAAAGGGATTAGAAATTGAACAGCATCCAGACATTCATGAAGTATTATTTGTGAAAGTTAATGGTCCATTTAAAATCCCAGAAATAAAGAAGAGAGTTGTAGCTGACAAGTTTTCAGCTGAAAGTGTTCTTCAAGGGGCACATCTCTATGCTCCAGGAATTGTTAAATGCACAGGACTGAGAAAAGGCGACATAGTAACAGTGGTTGACAAATATGATCAAGCGGTTGCCGTTGGAATTGTAGAGATGGACGAGACCGAAATTCTGACATATAGACACGGATTAGCAGTTAGAGTCACACACCCCATATATCACGTTTCGAGTTTTAGAGAAACTCCAGAGTTCAAAGATGGCTATATTTATAATCAATCTTTTCCTTCGATCGTTACAGGTTTGGTTTTAGATCCTCAACTAGGTGAGGTTGTTGTGGATCTATGTGCTGCTTCTGGAGGAAAAACAGGACATATTGCTCAATTAATGCAGAACAAGGGTAAAATTATAGCGGTTGATCGGAATGCTGAGAAAGTGAAAAGACGGCGTGAAACAATAACCCGATTAGAGGTTGAAAATGTTAAATTCATCTCTTATGACGCGAGATATCTGGATGTGGCTTTCCCTAGTATTAGAGCCGACCGAGTAAGTGTAGATCCTCTATGTTCATCAGTTGGAGTTCGACCTAAACTCTTTGACTACACAACAAACGAAGAGGTAAATGCTTTAGCTATCTATCAGAGACAGTTTTTAAGAACAGCTTCTAAGATTGTTAAACCTAAAGGCATAATCGTTTATAGCACTTGTACTATGACAGTGGTAGAAAACGAAGCAGTTATAGATAATATGATTAAAGAGCAAGGGTTAGAATTGATAGACCAAGCTTATTATTTTGGTTCACGGGGAAATTCACTTTTTCTTCCTGATGCTGAATTTACGCAACGTTTTTATCCTGATTTACATGACAGTCCGGGGGTCTTTATAGCTAAACTACAAAAGATTTGAAACGTTTCTTACTTATTGAAATCTTTTTTAGCACTCGTCTTTTAAGTGGTGTACCACACACTCTACACTTCTCCCCAGCTAACTTCAATCGATACCTTCTGAAACAAGCGGGGCAGTATAGAATCCACTTAAAACGATAGCTTATTCCAAAAGTTGAAAGAGACGTGTATTCAAGATCAAGCTGATCAGCTGTATTCTGTACAGCATAATCGTCTGACACGATTAATGGCGAGGTGCCTTGTGTCTTTAATTCCAATGCAAGAGCAAGAATCTGTTTATCGACATTTGACAAGACAGTTGAATCTCCTGTTACATTAGAGCAATCATCAATAATTTTCAAAAATTTGGCTGTCGGAGTTTTAAGCTGTATTTTCCCAGTTTCTAAGGCGGTATTAAAGCGGGACCATGTTAAAGTCTCAGGAACGAGTTCTTTCATAATATCTGGAACAGTAAAATGATCCTTATCTACAGATAATGGATTGTATCCCATAACGAGAGCCGTCGTGTCGAGAACGATTATCCTACCTTTTTTTAAAATCATTATTACTCAGCAATGGCTAAGGGAAAGCGGCGTCTTAAACGGTTATAAAAATTTTTACTAAAACGGATTATACTTGCATAGTGTTTAGATTTCTTGATAGTAATTGTTTGGCTTCTAGATATTGATGTTTGGTATTGTCCATCAATTGAAACTCTTGCTTTATTTTTAATTTTTATAAGCTGTATCTGAATTCTGTTCATAGAAGAAAATACAATTGGTGGAGTAGGCACAATGGGGCAAATAGGGGTCAGGATGAATGCTTCTAGCTTTGGATCTAAAACAGAGCCTCCAGCCGATAGGGAATGTGCAGTTGAACCAGTTGGAGTGGCAATAATAAGTCCATCGCAATAACATTCAGTAACTGGTAGCCCATCTTTGATGATCTTGAGACCCATAACTTTCGATAGAGATGTTGAGGCGATTAAAAGTTCATTGAGAGCGTCAGGTAATTTTTTTCTACCAGCAACTGATGAAAGCTTAATGTATCTCTCTAAGATGTAGTCACCTTTTATACATCTATCAATTGCTGGTAGCATTTCCTGAGGGTCAACCTCAGTCAAGAATCCTCTTCTTCCCATGTTTACTGCTAAGATCGGAGTTTCAGCTCTTGGAATATAAAGACAGGTCTTAAGCAGAGTGCCATCACCACCAATACTGACTATGAGATCGGCTTTCAATTTGTTTAAATGGGTTGCTGGTGAGGATAATTTTCCAAGTTTGGCTAAAGTAGATTCCAATATAATTTTAATTCCTCTCTCTTGAAGATGAGCTTCTACACTTTCAACTAGAGAAAACACCTCTTTAATATCAAGACGTGTAACAATGCCAATTGTGTTTATCAATAATATCGCCATATTTTCTGTAAAACTGTCTTATTAAGACCTGTCTTAACTAAGTGTTTTTTTAAGCCTATCTTATGTTAAAAGAGTATTTTGGAGACAGAAAATATAAAGCAAAGCATTTCTTCAGTTGTTAGAAAGTGTGAGTTGAGTTCAAGGTGGATTTAAGTCCTTTAGAAATAATCACGGTTGCTACTGTATTTTGGTTATTGCTATACTTGGTAAATAAACGGTGGCCTTTAAAGAAATATGGTTTGGAAGTAGGGCCACTTTATGTAATGCGTAGAACTCAGCGTTTAAATAACTTTCTTCAAAGAACCGCTGAACGTCATCCTACCTTTTGGAGAGGAGTGTGGAATTTTGGCATCTTAGTGGCTTTTGGACAGATAATCTTTGCAGGGTACTCTCTTGCGAGTAATCTTTACAGGTTCTTATCAATGCCTCAAACAGCTCAACCAGTTTTTCTTCTTTTACCAGGAATTACGATTAGTTTAACATGGTTTCCTTACCTAATGACTGCTATTGCTCTTACATTAATAACCCATGAATTTGCTCATGGAATTGCAGCCTGTGGAGAGAAACTCAAGATAAAATCAGCAGGGATTATTTTAGCTTTAGTTACAATTGGAGGATTTATTGAGCCAGATGAAGAGCAATTTCAGAAATTAAGTACATCCGCAAAATTGAGAGTTATCTCATCAGGATCGTTCATTAACCTCATTGTAGGCTTTCTTATCATACTTTTGATGAATGGTCTTATTCTTTCCTCTTCTGGAGTCGTAATACAAGGTGTACGTGCCGATGGACCAG
>JAGMEO010000071.1 GCA_023128135.1 Candidatus Bathyarchaeota archaeon
GCTTCTCCACCTCGCTCGTGGACTCTTTTTCCTCGGTATCGTACCTTTCTTCCACCGGACTGTTTTCTTTTGGACAGATCTCCATGGTTTTTCGGCAATTTTTCGTCACATTATCTTCATTGCACTAATATAAAAGGGGTTTAAGAATTAGAAGATTTAATCTTCAGTTTTGACTTTCTTCCTGGTTTTCTAGGGCTTTGAACATTTTCTCTAGCTGCCGTTTCATTTGACGAGGATCATGGCTTAAACTGAAATAATCTGCAAAGATGTCTGTGGTCTTAAGTAAATATGATCTCCCACGTCTTTCAGCGGTGACAAGATGCAGACTCTTCAGATTACGTATATGGTTGTACACATGTGAGCCGCGGACTTCGACTACGTCTGATTGAAGTATTGGCTGGCGAAACGCTATGTACGCTAGTGTTTTAAGAGGCCCTATTGTCAATAGTGGTCTCATCGCCAGTCTTTGCACTGACGAAACATACTTGGATTTCAGTTGCAGCACAACTCTGCCATCATTGAGTTCGATAAATTCGAGTGCGCCTTTACGCTTTGAGTAGTCTTCGGATAGGCTGTCGATTATATGTCTTGTCTTTTTCATACTAGTCCTTGCTATTGACGCTAGCGTCCTCAAGGTCAAAGGTCTTCCAGCCACGTATAAGGCTGCTTCGACAAGCGCGTATTCCTCGTTTTCACTAGGATGTTGTTTCTGCTCTTTCAATATTAGCATCCTCGGATACGCTGAGAAATATTTCGCTAAACTCTTCGTTCTGCCAAAGCTTTATCATGCCATTACACGCCATGAAGAGAATTAAGAAAAACATTTTTAGTTTTTCAAGTTTTTTCTGACCATAAGTTAGCTTTGAGAAGAGAATGTATTTCTCATCTTTGGCGAGTCTAACGATTTTCTGATAGAGCTTTTCAACTTCACCTTGAACGTCAACCATGAACCTATCAATGCTTCCAACGATTGACGCCTCAGGAATGAAAGGCTCTAATTTGGACTCAAATAATCCTGTTGACGTTTTCAGTTCTAATTCGGTTTTAAGCGCCTTCTCCAAGGCGTCTATTAAGTCATTGACGGTCGTGGTTGTGTATTCGTGTCTGTAGGGTAACTGTATGGGGGGTGGAAAATAGACATCTTCTCGTTTCACTTCAATCTTTGGCGGCTCTTCAAGTTCTAGAACAAGATCGGACTTGATTCTGTAGAGAGTGGCTGAGGAGAACAGAGCCATGCCTGAAGCCGCAAAGTCTATCTTACCTCTTGTCTTCATCTCCGCAATTAAAGTGTCAAGAAGATGGGCAATATCGACTTCCCAAGGATCTATCTTGTGAAGTTTCAAGACGTCAAAAAGAACGTTCCACGGCGGGTTAAGCCAAAAAGGCTTCTCTTTGACACTTTTATTAATCAAACTATGCTGGAACCTCCTTGAGATTCATAGAAACTATTTTAGATATGCCGTCTTGGCTGTACACTCCGAATATTTTTTCAAACTGGTTTATCATCACGTCTCTCAGTGATACCACTATGAATTGAGACGCTTTCGACTCATCGACCAAGAGTTCAGCAAGTCTCTCTGCGTAATATAAGTCTAGGTGTGCGTCGATCTCGTCGAACACGTAGAATGGAAACTTGGATAATCTTTGAAGAGCTAGTATGAAGGCCACGGCAACCACGGATTTTTCTCCTCCACTTGCTCCAGCGACAAGTCTTGGAGATTTCCCTGGAAACTGGACAAAAACGTCGATTCCACCAGATAGTGGATCCTCAGGGTCTGGGAGTTGAAGCCATCCGCTGCCGCCGCCGGTTAGCCTTGTAAATAATGATTTGAAGTTGCTGTTGATCTGGTTGTAAGCTTTCATGAAGGTTTCTCTTTTCTTTCTTTCAAGCTCCTCTATGAATTTCAATATGGATTTCTTCTCTTCTTCAAGCTGGTTAATTCTAAGAGAAAGATGTTTGTAATTATCTTTTAATCCGTTATACTGGTAAATGGCTAACTGGTTCACTGAACCCAGTCCTTCTAGTTCTCTTTGCAGATTGCCAAGGGTTAGCTTTATTTCATCGAGGTCTGTGATTTTAACTGTAACCTCGGTATAACCGAGTTTCTCTAGTTCTCTTTCGAGATATGTGATTTCGGTTTTTCTTTCATGTAGTTCCAAGTCAAGTTGATGAATTTCTTCACTGATTGGCTGGTATTTTTGATCCAGTTTATTTATCTGAACATCAACTTCACCTAGTTGAGTCTCAAACTTCCGCCTTTCCAGTCTCACTGAAGATAGATCTTTGTACATTTCTTTTCTTGTTCTTTCATGTTCAGAAAGTTCGTTTTGACATTGTTGAAGAAGTTGTTTGGTCTCTTCAATTCTATCCTGAAAAGTTGAGGTCTGCTTATTGAAACTCTTTAAATCTAAACGAGCCCTCATAACCTCTGGTTTAAGAGTAGTATCCATATTGGACTCTAAAAACCTTACATCTCCAGAGATTTTGACCCTACTTCTATCCAGCTCGTTTATCTCACCCTCTAATTCTTTAACAAGTTCTTCCTGTCTTGTAAGACTTGACAGATTGAGCAGGGGTTTCAAACGTTCTTTCTTGGATGACAGCTTTCTTCTTCTAACATCTAATTCCTCTAATTTACCTTTCAGAGACGTTATGTTTTCATTGTCAGCGTTGACGGTCTCATCGATCTCTGCTACTCCGTCATCCAAAATCTTTAAGCGATCTTCAACTCTTTTGACGTTTCCAGTTACATTTTCAACCTCGTTTTCCAAGGCTCCAACAATTCTCGCTCTTAGAACTCTAGCTTCAACTAGCTCCTTTACACCGTCCTCGAGAGCATTGACCTCAAGCCTTCTCTTCTCAAGCAAAGATTCCAAGGCATCAACATTTCTATGCAGCCAACCAATTTCGCTCACGCTTAACCCGAAGGGTAAGGCTTTCATGGCTGACTTATAGTAGCCACCCTCAATTATTCCACATTCCTCATACAGATCACCATCTATATCGATGGCTCTATACCCGTTTTTCGATGCCAGATAAGCTGTTCTTCCGTTGTCCGTAATCACTGTGTTTTTAAAGATTGGTGCTAACGCGTTTTTTTCACCGATCTTTATGAGGTTCGAAGTAAAACCTAAAATCCCATCAATATCT
>JAGMEO010000072.1 GCA_023128135.1 Candidatus Bathyarchaeota archaeon
AAAAAGAGGTGATTTCACAGTCTCTTTTCGTAGTCAACTTATAATAATTCCTTTTCACCATATTTGAAAATATGAATAAATGGAAGAATCTGAAAATAGGTAAACAAACTATCGATGACCTAATTAAACAGATGAAGTATACAGCTTTCAATGCTAGGAGCCTTGGTGAAGCAGTAGATATTATAGAAAAGATGATAACAGATAAAAATTGTGTTAAATTTCTTGGTCTTTCAGGTGCTTTAGTTCCATCTGGGATGCGGCTTTGCATCGTTGAGATGATAAAAAGAAACTGGATCGACATCATCGTCTCTACAGGAGCAAACATAACTCACGATATTGCTCAATGTTTTGGAGAAACATATGATCAAATCGATCCTGAATATGTGGACGATTTGGAACTGAGGAAGAAAGGTTTTGATCGTATTTATGATCTTGTTTCTCCGGTGGAGACGATGGAAACAATGGAAAACAACATTTTAGAGATTTTGAATAAAATTGATGAAAAGGAGTATTCTACTTTTGAATTACTTAATGAAATTGGTAAACATTTGAATGATAATCAATCCATAGTAAGAAACGCTCACCTTAACAAGGTGAAACTTATTGTTCCAGCCTTTATCGACTCCGTTCTAGGACTGCAAGTTTGGGTGAACTCACAAACTCGTAACCTTAAGGTAAACGAGTTTAAGGATCTTGGATATGTCGTAAACTTGAATTTTGACCTTAAAAAAAAGGGAAAAAATACTGGATGCCTAATTCTTGGGGGTGGTGTTCCTAAGAACTTTATCCTTCAATCAGTGCTAATGGCTGACAAACCACACAAGTATGTTGTACAGATCACAACTGACACACCACATTATGGTGGTTTGAGTGGGGCTACTCTTAAGGAGGCGTTAAGCTGGGGAAAAGTCGATGAGAAAAGCCTGTTCACAACGGTCTATTGCGATACAACAATCGCTCTGCCATTGATTGTTAATAGTTTAATAGAGAGGCTTTGAAAGTTTTTTTCAATTACGTAATGAAAAAAGTGTATTGAAGATGTTTAAGTTCGAGAAAGAACAGAAGGTTTTCGATTTAAATGGGGTCATGATTGGTGGGCAACCAGGACAATACCCCACTGTGATGATTGGTAGCATCTTCTTTCATGGAGATAAAATCGTTACAGATGAAAAGCAGGGAAGATTCAATAAGACAACCGCTGAAGGTTTAATAAAGCAGGCTGAAGAGGCTTCTGATAAGACGGGTAACCCAAGCATCATAGATGTTGTAGGAGCATGGCCCGAAGCTTTAGCTAAATACATCGATTTTGTAGCGGACATAACTGACGCTCCTTTTCTTATCGATGGCACAACATCAGAGGTTAGAGTAGCTGGTGTTAGGCATGTTAAAGAAGTGGGCTTAACCAACAGAGCCATCTACAACACGATAATGCCAGAACATAAACAAGACGAAATCAATACACTAAAAGAATCAGGTATTGAATCTGCTGTTCTTTTAGCGTTCAATCCTAGGATGCCAACACTAACTGGTAGACTGGACGTTATAGATGAGTTAATAAATACTGCAAATGAAGCTGGAATAAAGAACCCACTTGTTGACACTGCGATACTTGACATACCTGATCCTGGACCTGCTGGAAAGGCAATTTATCAAGTGAAAAAGCAATATGGTATTCCTGCGGGCTGTGGAGCCCATAATGCCATCGACAGATGGCATGAAAGAAAAAAGCTTGAAAAGGCAAAATATCTCATCAGTAGTGCAGTGGCATTCACAACCACAATCACAATGGGAGCTGACTTCCTGTTGTATGGACCTTTGAGTAATGCACCTCAATTCTTCCCAACAGTTGGTCTGGCAGACGCGTATGTTGCATATTCAATGATGCAAGAATATGGCATAAAACCTGCAGTGAATAATCATCCATTGAGGAAAATTTTCACGTAATTGTGTGACTAACCTGTTAAGGGGTATCGCCCATATTTTTCTTTCGTTTCAACCATGGCCAAGACATTTTCATATTTACAACTTGGGTAAATAGAGTTGCTAGACGCAAGAATGTATCCTCCTCCAGGAGCAGCATCTTCAATGCACTTCATAACCTTTTTACGAGTATCCTCAACTGTTCCACTTATTAACGTAGTTGCGCAACCCATATTTCTCCACAATGCCAATTTATCACCGTAATGTTCCTTACCGGTTTTGAAAACTATTAATTCTGGCTCAATTAAGTTGAAGCAGTCAAGTTTCACTCAGGCGTTAAAGATCGTGTCAAGAATCGAAGATGTGTCACCATCGCGCGCGCTAACACGATTAATTTTCTATGAATAAAATATACGATAGGAGAAAATCTACTTAGAAAGCCTTAATGCTGTTATGTCTTACTTATTTCTTCGATTATTGAAACACTATGACTGGCTCCAATCCTGTTTGCTCCAGCCTCAACCATTTTTAAGGTAGTTTTGAAGTCTCGGATTCCTCCAGCAGCCTTAACGCCCATATCTCTACCCACTGTCATTCTCATCAACTTCACATCACTAGCTAACGCACCTGAAGGCCCGAATCCTGTTGAAGTCTTGACAAAGCTTGCTCCCGCCTTTTTTGAAAACTCACAAGCCTTTATCTTTTCTTCATCTGTTAGATAACATGTTTCAATAATTACCTTTACACTAGCGCCCTGCGCGGCTTCAACTACTGCTTTGATGTCTCTCGTCATAACCTCGTATTCTCTGGACTTTAAGGCGCCAATATTAATGACCATGTCCACTTCATCACAGCCCTTTTCGACAAGATCTCTTGTTTCAAAAGCTTTTACTTCAGTGGTTGATGCACCCAAAGGGAAACCAACGACACTTACCAATTTAACATCACTGCCCTTGACAAGCTTAGAAGCATATGGAACAAAAGATGGGTTAATGACCACCGAGTAGAAACCATACTTCAAAGCTTCTTTGCATAACTTCTCAATCTCATCATAAGTTGCGTCTGGTTTCAGTTGTGTATGATCTATCATTTTTACTAATTCTTTTCTGGTTACATTCATGAAACCCACACCTATCACATTATTCATAATCTTGTTTAAATCAATAACATTGTAAATTTATAATAATATACAGTTCTTAAATTAAATAT
>JAGMEO010000073.1 GCA_023128135.1 Candidatus Bathyarchaeota archaeon
ACATACTTCTTCAGATCTACCTCATTTATTGAAGCGAGTTGTAAGGGTTTGACTCTCTCAGCATTGGTTGACTTGATCAAGAATATTATTTCTCCAGGCTTCACCTCATAGCCAGCTTCAACAAGTAGTTTGGCCGCTTTCACATGTTGGGGTGTGGTCTTAGTGTAATTTTTGATTGGTTTACTAAGCATTATACTAAAGGCCAGGTCTTCAAGTGAGTATTCTCTTTTTTTGAGTTTCAAATAAACGGAATGAACTGTGCTTCTGATCTTGCGTCTTGCGCTTTCAAACTCATTTGGAGACGTTACTTCGCCGAGTGACTGGATGACTTGGAAGAAAACTTCTTTCAGGAATTTTGGGATATGTCTTTTCTTTCCAGTCAATCCCTTTATGTCAACTCTTCCATCTGGATAGACACCAAGATAGTTCTTCTTTAGACGGCTGAAGGCAATGTATCTGTAGACCTTGTCTACCTCAAGCTCTATCCCCATAGTATCGTTTGACCATTTGATGAGTCCATCTATCTGGCTCTTGGTTGGACTTTTAATGAAGATGCTGTCTGTGTCACCGTACAACACTTCGATTCCCAAAGAGTTTGCTTCATTTATAGCCTCTGTTATAGCGTATCTGCCTATCGCTGCAGTACTTTCAGCTACTGGGGGACAGTACAGACTGAAAGCAGTACTTCCAAACACGCCGTAACTTGCGTTTAAAATTACCTTTAAGCTCTGTTGTATGACGTTATACCAGCTTCTTCTTGTTGATGACAACCTCACGTCTTTAGATCTTGGTTTGTACCATTTGACACGTAGATCTCTTAGAGATCCTATTAGAAGGCTACTTATTCCTTTGCGTTTCTTGCACACCCAGTGGTCTGTCTCAGGGATCTTTTCATCCTTGCAATCAGGATGAGTGCATAAAACAGTCTCATAGCTCAAATTCCACTTTTTAATAATCGAGGGATATAGAGACGCAAAGTCCAATACAGAAACATTAAAGTGAATTCCAGGTTTTGGATCGACCACGATGGCTCCTCTATACTTTTTCCCTTCGATGATGGATTTCGTGGAAGTGGTTCCCTTCAATTTCAAGAGTTCATCTGATGTTGGGATGAGCCAGTTCAGTCTTCTATGCTCAGAGAACATCATGCTTCTAATCCAACCTGATACTCCTTGCCGTGTAACGTCTTCAAGAGGTAGTTGACTGATTCTTGCAAGGACGACTATCAGCTTCATTACAAGGTCGTCGTCGAAACTTGTGAGTTTGTATGTTATCTCTGCGTCTCGTAAAGCGTAATTTATGAGTTCGGTGTATGTTAGTTCATGTATTGGAGTTTCTAACTCCACTTTTCCGATGTTGATAAGAGATTTTGCTACCACATCAAGGGCGAACGTGTTATACTTTTGACCAAAAGCATAGATCTGTATTGACCTGTTAAAGAAGAACCTGTAAAGATCTATGTGAACCCCGTAACTGAGGAGAGTGGCTCTTCGTCCAAGCTCTATAGGTATCTGTTCTCTGGGAAAATTCAGTTTCTCAGCACGATTGTATATGTAACGAAGATCGAATTCGTCTCCATTATATGTTAATACAATAGGGTAGTCGGCGAAAATCTTGAATATCTCTGTAATCAGCGACTCCTCTTTTTCAAAGAATTCGACGTTAACACCTTCAGGAATTGAAGGTTTTTCTTCTTTTACTTCAGAACGTTCTAAAATGAGAATCCTTTTGTTGCCATCCGAATCAACCATAGAGGCAGCGATGATCTTTTCACTTGCCTCACTTGGATCTGGTATTCGATTTGGTACTGGAGAGAAAACCTCGATGTCAAAAGCAACTCGTTTGAAATCAGGCACCGGGCTCTCCAAGAGTTTAAACCATCTATCAATGTGAAATCGGAATTCACGCTCTTCATCTTTAAACAATTCTTCGAGTTTTCGATGGTCTTCTCTTGATGGTTGATAATCTAATGGGATTAGACGGTCATCTTTCACTTCATGGGGCATTCCCATACTGATTTGACGATCGTAAATATAAGACTCGTAATATCTAATCCTAGCCTCCCACGCTTTTGGAACTAGGTCTCTGATATTGTTTGAGGGGCGACCACCGATAGCTAAAGGATCTTTAGCATATATTTTCGTTACAGTAATCTCTTGGTCAGTCAATGGGAAGTATTTCTTAACTTGTTCAAAATGATCAAAACCTGGGTGATTCTCGATAGCCACTTTATCATTCTGTTTTAGGGGTGATTCTGCTAAGCAGTAAGGAAGATGTTTTGTATTGTCGTACCAAAAATGAATTTTGTTGGTTTTTGGATCATACAATTTCAAGCGGACTACACGTTTTTTTCCATCATAAGTGGCTGAGATAAGAAGGAGATCTGATGCTTTTCTTGCAGGATTCTCACTCTTTACTTCGACTTTATCATCTTGCTCGAAATGTTCTAATCCTTCTTTATCATTATTTTCATCCAGAAACAAAAAAGACTCAAGCGACTTCATTTACTGACTCAACATCAATATCATTCAGGTGGTCTTGGAATAAAATGTTTCCTAAAAACAACCCGTCAAAATCCGCATTAACATTGGCGATTAAAGCTCTTAACCAAATTGAAAAAAGCAAGATCACAGCTTCGCTGGCGTTAGCTAGGGTAATAAAAAAGATGAATGTTAAAGACCGGGGAGCGATCTCCTATGCCAACAGGCTTGTTAAAGAGACATTGAGAAGACAGAACGTTATTGATAATATTATTCGTCATTCTCTTGGTCCAGAATCTATGAAAAACCTGGGCTTTGATGTCAAGTCGTTTCTCAGAATCTATGTTTATCAGACAAAACTAACCACTCAAGGTGGGATCAAGTCGATAACTATGGCTCAAATGGGAAGATCGATTCTGGGCTGGAACAGAGTTGCACCTATAGAAGAAGCACTAGGAAAAATTCTGAACTTGGATTTGAAAGCTCTACATGCGTTGGCCAGTGATGAAGAACGAGTGGGATTGAAGACATTTCATCCTACTTGGTTCGTTCGTTATTGTATACGGCTCTTGGGAAGAAATAGGGCAATCA
>JAGMEO010000074.1 GCA_023128135.1 Candidatus Bathyarchaeota archaeon
TCGATTGCTGGGCTCCTTGGTGTGGTCCATGCAACATAGTTACGCCTATTATAGAAGAGTTAGCAAGCGACTATGCGGGAAAGATATTATTCGGCAAGTTGAATGTAGATGAAAATCGTACAACAGCTATTAAATACGAGATAATGAGCATTCCAACACTACTGGTTTTTAAAACCGGAAAACTTGTGGATAGGATAATAGGAGCAATGCCAAAGGCTCTACTTGAGCCAAAAATTACACAGTATCTTTAATTAGCGTCTCGGGTTTACAATTGTTTTTGAAGTTGCTATTGAATTGGTTGCAGAGATAACGATTTACTATGAGATATGCAACAGATGTAAAGAGTGTGTTAAGGCCGGTAGTTATGGAGTTTTAGAATTGTGTGAGTTTAATGTTATTAAAGAAGATAAAATTGTGTTCAAGGAAGCAGTATATGCAAAAGCATCTGGAAATGAAGTTGTAGTAAAAGATATTTTGGGATCTTCAAAGAAGTTTGGAAACAGTGCAATAGTAGAAGTGGATGTAACCAATACACGTTTAGTATTGTCCACAATTTAGGGCTAAAGTAATTAGTCATTTAGATTTTTTGGATCCTATCATTTAACAAACAATTGAAGCACTAGTGGACCTGCAAGAGAGAGAACTTCTTCGATGTGAGGTTCCCTATAAAAGAATATTGGCTTTTTTAATCCTAAAGTGAAGCCTATTTGCATCAATGTTCCAGGACCAATGTATTCCTTGCCTTCTTTCTCATTAAACACATACACAAAGGCGCTCTCCCCAATCTCATCCATGAATCTGTAAAATACTTTCCTAATCTTCTTCATTGTAGTGTCAGAAACAGCATGTTCCTCTGAAAGCTTAATTATCTTAGCTAACTCTTTGAATTTTTCTCCTTGAGGAAAGACTTCAAATCCACGTTTACCAAGCTCGTTAATAACTCTGCCAATTAACTTAGTATCAGAGTAAGTACCAATTACAACAATTTTTACCATATTTTTTCCTCTCGTTTACTTAAATGGTGTCTCCTACACGAAGTAAAATATTATATTTAAAGAATTTGGACGGAGAATTGTTTAGTGAATTATGACTGATTATTTCATGTGGAACAGTGTTTTATTTCTAATGCATTATATGGAATATTATCTTTATACAATGTTGAGCACAACAGAGTCTATTCAAATTTTTTCCATGAACCGTGGATTTCCAATTTCTCAGAGACTCTAATTTTAAATTTACATTACTAATTACTTAAATAATCATTTAATCGTGCGTTTTTGAAGATGGGGTGAATTAAGTGAAAAAAGTTAAGATTGCATTAATAAGTGGCACTGGAATGAAATCCTTAATCAAAGTGAATAGTACACGAAGGGTTGGGACCCCTTATGGGCCTTCTCCAATGATATCCTTTGTTAACTTTGGAGAAGTTGAAGTGGCGTTTTTACCTAGACATGGAGAAGCACACAAGTATCCTCCACATATGGTCAACTATAGAGCAAACATGTGGGCTCTCCACTCATTAGGTGTTGAACGAATCTTAGCAACCAGTGCAACTGGAGCTATAAATCCAGATTATAGTGTGGGGGATTTAGCTATCTTGAAAGACTTCCTTGACTTCACAGTGATTAGACCTCGAACCTTCTATGATAAGGCGCCTGTTACTCACATTGACTTAACTAGTCCATTCTGTCCTGAGCTTAGAAAAAGCCTGCTAAAGGCTGCCAAGAAAAAGGGTCAAAAAGTTTGGGACGATACAACATATGTTTGTATGGAGGGGCCAAGATATGAAACTCCTGCTGAGATAAAGATGCTTAGATCTTTGGGTGGAGATATTGTTGGTATGACTGTTGTATCGGAAGCAGTTCTTGCACGGGAACTTGAGATGTGTTATGCTTGTGTAAGTTTTGTATCAAATATGGCTGCAGGGATGCAGAAGAGAATTACTTCTTACGAAGTTGTTGAGGTTGGCAGAAGGAGTACGCCAATTATTCAAGGATTGTTGGAGGAAGCTATAAGAAATCTCCCTAAAAGAAGGAGTTGTCCTTGTTCTTACGCCTTAGAGGGCGCAAGGCTTTAAAAACACTGAAAGATAGGTTAATCCTCAACACATTGGTTGCCAGAAATTAAATCGAGTTTGGAAATAGGTTATGTTGAAGGTTGCTTTCCAAGGAGAGATTGGTGCTTACAGCGAAGAGGCTGTGCATTCGTATTTTACTTCAGCAGTCAAAACGGTGCCTTGTAAAACATTACGTAACGTTTTTGACTTGGTTGAGAATGGTGAAGTAGACTGTGCCATTGTTCCAATTGAGAACTCTCTTGAGGGAAGTGTTAACCAAACATACGATCTCTTCCTTGATTCAAATCTGATGGTGAACGGTGAATTAAATCTGCGAATTCGCCACTGTCTTATTACTCTTCCCAGCACAAAGCTTAGTGATATTGACACTGTTTATTCTCATCCTCAAGCCCTAGGCCAGTGTAGAGAATTTCTTGAAAGCTTGAATTGTGAAAATATTTCTACCTATGATACCGCAGGCAGTGTCAGAATGCTCAATGATAAACAGTTAAAGAACGCTGCAGCTATAGCGAGTGCGAGAGCTGCTGAAATCTACAGAATGAAGATTTTGAAAAAGGGAATAGAGGACAACCTGAACAACTACACTCGGTTCTTTCTCATTTCACACATGGATGCTGCTCCTTCAGGCAATGATAAGACTTCCATAGTCTTCTCATTAAAACATGTTTCAGGGGCCTTGTTTGGAGCTCTTGAAGAGTTTGCTGTGAGGGATATAAATTTGACAAAGATAGAGTCTAGACCGACTAGACAGAAGCCATGGGAGTACAATTTTTACCTAGACTTTGAAGGACACAGGAAAGAACGTAAATGTGAAGAAGCCTTGAAAGGCTTGGAAAAGAAGTCGGTCTTTATCAAGATTCTAGGTTCTTATCCAAAGGCAAAAAATGACATAACCCCATCGTCCAGCTAGATTCTAGGA
>JAGMEO010000075.1 GCA_023128135.1 Candidatus Bathyarchaeota archaeon
AATTATGAAAATAAGCGGTTCGACAAAGCCAACATCGATTTAATGAATCAAAATATTAAGTTTGCTAGACTTATATCGGTTCTTTTTCCCATCATACTTTTGCTGATAAACATAAGCGCTGTTGCTGTAATCTACTTTGGTGGGTTACAAGCAATAGTAGGTAGCTTCACACTGGGCGAGATAATGGCATTTATCAATTATCTTCTTTCCACCATGTTCCCCATGCTTATACTAGCCATGATGGCTGGACAGATATCTGCTGCTAATGCGTCAGCAGAGAGGATGATCGAAGTTATTGATTCCGTTCCACGCGTACAGGACAAATCTGGAGCTATTGCACTCCCAAAAATAAAAGGCAGAGTGATTTTCAAGGATGTCTCCTTCAGTTACAATGGAAATGGTTCTGAACCTGTCTTAGAAAATATAAATCTAGTGGCTGAGCCAGGGCAAACAGTGGCAATATTAGGTGCTACAGGCTCTGGCAAATCTAGTTTAATTAACTTGATCCCAAGATTATATGATGTAACCAAAGGAAGAGTTTCCATCGACAACATAGATGTTCGAGATGTAACTCAGAGTTCACTGCGTTCTCAGATTGGTATATGTCTTCAGGAAGCTGTACTCTTCTCAGGTAATATACGTGACAATATCAAGTATGGTAGAGACGATGCCACTGAAGAAGACGTTATAACTGCAGCGAAAGCAGCTCAAGCGCACGAGTTCATAATGAGTTTTCCCGATGGCTACGATAGTGTGATTGGGCAACGTGGTGTTAATCTTTCTGGTGGGCAGAAACAGAGGATAGCCATAGCCCGAACTCTTCTAATAAATCCTAAGATCCTCATTCTGGATGACAGCACTAGTGTAGTAGACGTTGAGACTGAAGTCAAAATACAAAATGCATTATGGAAACTGATGAAGGATCGCACAAGCTTCATCATTGCACAGCGAGTAAGCACGGTTCTTGGTGCAGATAAAATCGTGGTACTTAATGGTGGCAAAATAGTGGCTGAAGGCAACCATGCTGAATTAATGAAAAAGAGCCCCATATATCGAGAAATCTATGAATCCCAGCTGGGAAACGGAGGCGATATCAATGAGTAATCGTCACAAAAAACCATCATCTTTTGGTTCAAGAGGTTCTCATAGGCGTATGGGTGGCAGAACAATTGAGAAAGCTAAAGATCCTAAAGGTGCATTACGACGACTTTTCTCATATCTGAAGCCTTTCAAGCTACAGTTAAGTATAGTCGCAGCATTAGTTGTTACAAGCACTCTATTATCATTGCTTGGTCCATACTTTATTGGTGTGGCCATAGATCAGTATATAGCTACAAGTGACGTCGAGGGTTTACTGCAAATATCTGTGCTTATGCTAGGTACATACCTCGCTAGCTCTATCTTCTCTATGGGTGGAGGATGGATGATGGCGACAATAGCCCAGAGGGTTCTTCGTAACCTCCGAAAAAGACTTTTCGAGCACTTACAAACTTTGTCGTTGAGTTTTTTTGACAGAAGACCTATAGGCGACCTAATGAGCCGCATCACCAACGACATAGATACAATCAACCAAGCTCTAACACAGAATGTAACCCAGCTCATAACAAATCTGATTACCTCAGTAGGTATCATAGTGATAATGTTCGGACTTAATGTTTGGCTTGCTCTCGGCAGTCTCCTAGCCTTTCCCATAATGGTGGGGATCACTGCTTTAGTTAGTAAACGAACTCGTTCTGGTTTCCGTAGTCTCCAGATGAATATGGGTAGATTAAACAGTAACATGGAGGAGACTTTAAGTGGAGAGCGAACAGTCATAGCCTTCGAACAGCAGAAAAAGGCATTGGCGTCATTTAATAGAATCAACAATGCCACGCGTGATTCGGCTATCCAAGCAATGTCTTACGCATTCTTGTTACCTCCGCTCATGGGAATATTGAGCAATGTTAACATCGCCGTAGTAGCAGGTTTAGGAGGATGGCTTGTCATAAACGGATTCGCGACCATAGGTCTAATCGCTGTCTTCATCAGCTACTCTAGAAAATTCGCACATCCTCTCAGACATATAGCGGATCTCTATAATAGTATTCAGTCAGCCCTAGCAGGCTCAGAACGGATCTTTGAGATAATTGATAAACAACCGGAAATACAAGATGCTCCAGACGCGGTTCCTATAGGAAAGATTAAAGGTGAAGTAATATTTGACCACGTAAACTTTAGTTACGTACCAGAGGTTCCAGTACTAAAGAACGTGAGCCTCCACGCTAAACCAGGTCAAACTATTGCATTAGTGGGGCCCACAGGTGCAGGTAAAACTACAATTGTTAACGTCCTTACACGGTTCTACGATATCCATAGTGGCAATATAATAATCGATGGTCATGATATCCACAAAGTCCAAAAAGATACATTACGCAAACAAATGGGCATAGTCCTCCAAGATGTTTTCCTCTTCTCAGGCACCGTGATGGACAATATCCGATATGGCAGACCAGATGCTACTAACGAGGAGTGTATAGCAGCAGCTAAACTAGCCCATGCTGACCAATTTATCCGTCGCCTTCCCAAAGGATACAAAACCGAGCTCTCAGAGCGTGGCAGTAACCTAAGCCAAGGACAACGCCAGCTATTATCAATAGCGAGAGCCATTATTTCAAATCCCAGCATCCTCATTCTGGACGAAGCGACTAGTAGTGTTGATACTAGAACCGAGATACGAATCCAAAAAGCGTTTCTTAAACTCATGGAAGGTAGAACAAGCTTTGTAATTGCACACCGTCTCAGCACCATCCGTAACGCTGATCAGGTACTAGTAATAGACAAAGGAAGAATAATCGAACGTGGAACTCATAAACAGCTACTAAAACAGAAAGGTTTCTACTACAACTTATACATGAGCCAATTCAAAGGGATAGATCTTACACCTAAAAAAACCGTGAAAACTAGAAGTGAAAATCTATAGTAGCCCAGAGGTAGTGGTGTTCTAGGCTTTCAAATA
>JAGMEO010000076.1 GCA_023128135.1 Candidatus Bathyarchaeota archaeon
TGCTCCAAGATGCCCGTATGCTTTTAACCAGTGTAGAAAGGAAGAGCCAGATTTGTATGAAGTTTCAAAAGGTCATTTTGCTGCATGTTTTCTAGTCACAAAAAAGAAGTGAATCACACGCGTATAGATCTCACTTGTTTAACATGGTGCTTGTATACTTTCCATGTGAATAAAGAGCTATATCTCTGATGGTTTGTGGGCGTTTAAAGAAACTCAGTTTATATGTTAGTTCCTTTTGCATTTTTTTGGGATTTGTCTAAGATGTGCTATATTTGTAGTTGAAGGAATCTGGAATAATGGTTTCTGTGTTTTGAACGTCATTGAGTTCACTTATTTTATCCACTACAACCTTCTGAATGAGGTCGGGATACCTTGGTGGCAGGATTGTTTTTTCCACCTCAACAATACCCAATATGTCATGTTTTCCAGGGATTAGATGTACCTCATTGATTTCTTTCATTTGAAATAATTTGTACATCACTGTTGCTTCTCTTCCAGGCTTTGTGTCTATGTAGATGAAGCCTCTCGCCAACTTTGATGACACAACGAGATGTTCGTCCTTCATCTTCGATGAAGTTGGTATTACTGTCTGTGTCTCTAGAATGCCAGCTATAGTTCTTAGGTTGTCTGTTAGTATTGTGGTCAACTTTCCCCAAGGATCAGAAGTTAAAACCTCTTCTACACCTAGAATCACAATAAAGTCGTGCTCTCCGATAATTGAGTGTACTTCTAAAGCCTCTGGAATCTTCAATATTTTCTTTACTAAATCTTTCTCTATTCCCGGCTTCACTTTGATTAGTGAGAAGCTTTTCAGAATCATTGATTAGTCAACCAATTTGTTAATTAATTTTTCAAGAAATAAATGTATGCTTAAAGTTCAAAAATATTGTTCAACTTTTCTTTCTTTAAAAGTACAGAACTTCAAACCCATTTTCTTTGCGATGTTAATCCACTTTGGGACGTATTTAGCTAGATATTGAATGTTATGAGCGTCTGATCCTATAGTTAAGATTTTTGGATTCCTTTCTTTCCATCTCCTGAGCAAGTCTTCACTGGGAAAAGCTTCATCAAACCCATACCGATAACATGAAGTATTGATTTCCAGACCAACATTCTTCTCTATCATTAAATCGAATGTTTTTTCCGCAAGATCAACACAGTCTTTTAAAAGATTTTCACCGTAATATTCTAAACCAAACTTTTTGTAAAGGTCTATATGTGCAATCACGTCAAAGATTTCACTTCTAACTGCATTTTGCACTTCTTGAAAGTATTTTTCACATAATTCTCTAGAAGATTTTCCTTCGAAATATGTAGGGAATTCTTCTTCAAGGTGGATTGCATTATGGTCAAGATTGTGTATGGCACCTAAAATCAAATCAAAAGAGTAACCATGTAAACTACGCTTTATCTCGTCTTCTACTTCCTTGCTGTAATCTACTTCAATCCCATATTTAATATTCAAACCAAATTTCTCATAGATGGCTCTTGCCCTCTTCAAATCAGCAAGATAATGATCAAGCCAATTCGAATCGAAAGACACAAGCTCACCCTTCACTCGTACAAAGCCTTCTTTCTCTTTTCGAACAGGATCAAGATCATAATGAGTTGTAAAGCAAATCTCATCTAAGCCAATCTCTAACGCTCTTTTACAAAAAGCGTCTATACTATCCTTGGCATCCAAAGAATAGTCCGGGTGTACATGATAGTCAACGAGCATTATGATTTTCACTTAAAAACTTTAGAAGACTATTAAGAGTGTTAAATATCTTTTGCTGAGAGAATAAATTTCGTTATTGAAAAAAGAATTGATGTTGACTCACTCTTTTTTGAAGCAGCCAAGAATAGAATATAACATTTGTTATTCATTTGTTACCTGCAAGCATATACAGAAATTATATTATGATAACATTAAGGTATAAAAGCCCATACAGCACTGAAATTTGTTCATCAGTCACCCTTAAAGGGTGTAAGTCATGGTAGAAAAAAAAGGGTTCGATGAACTTTCAAAAAATGTGATTTCTACTGGTGAGTGTTCTCGATGTGGCGCCTGTGTCCTCGTCTGTCCTTACAAAGACGTTCTGGAATATTCGGATCTGTCCCCAAATCTCATTGGGGACTGTGTAGACTGTGGAATCTGCCTTAGAGTGTGCCATCGATACAATGCTCAAAAATTGAAGCTTGAGGAATTCGTGTTTGGACGAATCCGGAATCCAGAAGAGAGTTATGGCTTGTACAAACGGGTTATAGTCGCAAAAAGCAGGGATGAAGAGGTGCTTAAGAGTTGCCAAGATGGAGGAGTCGTAACGACATTGCTCATAGCGGCCTTGGAGTCCGGGGAGATCGATGGTGCTATCGTCTCAGGATTGGACCCAAATACGCCTTGGCTTCCCGTTCCTATGGTAGCTATGACGCGCAAAGAAATTCTCAAAGGCGCTGGAACAAGATACTCCTTCTCTCCGAACCTCCTCGCTTTAAAGGAGGCGCTGTCAAAGGGCTTGAAGAATGTAGCCTTCGTTGGAACGCCGTGTGAAATTCAAGCTATCCGTATGATCCAAATGGCGCCGTTAAAGAAGTATGGAGACATCATCAAGTTTACCGTGGGACTTTTCTGCACAGAAAGTTTCGACTACGAAGGCTTGATGATTAAGAGAATTCAAGAAGACCTTGAATTAGACTTGAATGACGTGGCCAAGATCAACATAAAAGGTATGATCCTAGTTTCAACAGTAAGTGGCGATCTTTATAAGATTCCGTTGAAGGAGGCAAAACAATTCGCAGAGACAAAATGCCAATATTGCACGGATTTCTCAGCTGAACTCGCAGATATCTCAGTTGGAGGTGTAGGATTGGATGGACGCACGCTGACAGTACTAAGAACAGACATGGGAACCTCGATTTTCGAAGATACAGTTAAAAAGGGCCTTCTTGAAGTCAATCCGGCAGAGGAATTCCAGTCAGCTATGAAGCTTCTTGTCAAGCTTTCAAAT
>JAGMEO010000077.1 GCA_023128135.1 Candidatus Bathyarchaeota archaeon
GAATCTAAAGCTTGAATTAGGGCTTCAGGAAGTTTCACGGTTACAAGTTTCATGTGATCACCATAAAAAATGAGTTCTAAAATATTACCTTACTTTTAAAGGCTATTTTCATCTTTTTAAATTCTTTGAACCCTTGAGAACATGTCTAATCTTAATAATAATGATGAATGTAGTCTTAATTGGGAGGTTAAGAAAAGTGTTTTCGAACTCTAATCTGGACGAGAATAGAGTTGAGGCTGAACTTAAAGGTACAACTCTATTGGTCTATTGGCATCTCTTGAAAACCCGTAAACAGTGTGTTGGAGTTAGGGAATTACAAAGAGCATTAGGGCTCTCAAGCCCTAGTGTTGCTCTTTATCACCTTGAAAAACTCCGCAACTTAAAGGTTGTAAAAAAAGATAAATCTGGAGAATACTGCATTAAAGAAAAGGTAAAAGTTGGCATTCTACAACAGTTTGTTAACATAGGAAAATATTCTCTTCCACGGTTTCTCTTTTACGCAGTCTTCTTTATAACTGCAACTATAATGTACTTGCTTCAATACGGTGTTACATTCATAGATAGTGTATTCGTCATAATCTTTGGAGTAGCTGCCTCTGCTGTCTTCCTATATGAGTCTATACGATTGTGGAGGAGAAAACCATTCTAGAAAGTGTTCTAAAGTTTAGAATTATAATATAGATCATAAAAAGAAAGTACAGGAGAAAAAAATCTTGAAAAAAGAAGAATCTTACGTCTTAACAGCGTTTATACTTGCAATAGTCATGGTAACTTTTGTTCCAACTATTTTCAAGTCTTCACTGCCTTTTCACAGACAAGAAGGCATTCTAACAGATAACTCATATCCTGAAAGTCTTGGTGGCAAGGAATCAATGTTTCTTATAACTTATTCCTTAATGGGTCAGGTTTCTGTGGTTTTTCTACCTGCTTTAAGTGTTGGAGCCTTAACCTACGTTGTGATAAAGATCCACGAGAAAAAGACAGATTAGGTTTCTTTAAACCAGACTTTTTCATAGTCTTGGTAATTTGGAATCATCTTCTTTAAAATTGGAATGTACGTTCTCACTTCTTTTGGACTCATGAATTGAAACTGATATTCACCTACATACGGTGATGGTTCACCGTTTCTAGAAATATACTCAATGTGAATTAGAGGTTCGCCTCTCTTGATGGTGATGGGTGTTCTCTCATTACTGAGGTTCACTAGTTCCATCGCCAGTCTTCCAACCCAGCCACTGTGAACCTTCACCGAGTTTAGAAAAGAAAGCCCAAGCCTACCAAACCTGCTCTTAGCAGTAAGATGAGCTACATAGTTTGTAGGTGTAAACACAATTTGATGTGAAATCACGTTTCTGTGTTCAAGATAGTGCAATGTAACAACCTCTTTCACTGTTAGGACGTAGCCATCTCCATCAAGCAATCTCTCCTCAAATGGGTGAATAATTCTATACTCGTCGATCAATTCTACCAATTTATCTTTTCCAAGAATACACATCTTTCAAAAAACCTTTACAATACTATAATCGCTACATTCACGCGTTTATGATAGAAAAGTCTTTCTCAGATTTCACAATATTGAAAATTTTAAAGTCTAAAAAAAGAGAGAAAAAAAGGTTTTGAAATCTCTTCTATTCAGTCGAAAGAAAAGATTATTTGAACGCTCACTGTTACTTCAACGTCTCCAGGTATTATTGGAGTTGAAAGAGCTTCTCCTCCATATCGTAAATCGTTCCTGTAGGGTTCGTAAAAGAACGTGTTTTCACTGGCATGTATAACACTGGAAATTGTGACTCCTAAAGCTTCAGCGATTACGGTAGCTTTTGATTGAGCATGTGATACAGCTTTTTGAAGAGCTTGGCTTTTAAGTTCATTTATCCGGTCTTCGGAAATCGAGAAATATACTCCGTGGATTTGATTTGCTCCGGAAGAGACAGCTATGTCGATGATTGTGCCTAAATCACTAAGATAAAAGATTTTAACTTTCAGCTGATTAGTCACAGTGTAGCCAACAATAATGTTTCTTTCCCAATCGTAATTGGGATAAAGATTGTAATATGCAGTTTCGATTTGATCATCTGTTACACCTGTTGCTTTCAAAGCAGATATTACTATCCTCATCTTCTCAGCGTTTTCGCGGACAGCGTCAGAAGCTGAACTGGCCTCAGTTTGGACACCGATCCATACTGTTGCTTCGTTTGGTTCTGCACTCATAGTTCCAACACCTGATACGACAATAGTGTTTAGTTGATTTTCATCGAGATTATAACCTGAAACAGTGAATGTATCACTTGGAACATTGTATGATTGTTGGTAAAGAGCTAAGGTATATCCAGTAATGCTGGCAAAAGCGATAGATATTGCAATGCTCATTGCGTAAAAGATTTTTTTATTTCTCAAGTCTTTTTCACCTCATAGGCTGATAGGTGTGTTACAGTTATATTATCCTACATTTTCGAACAAACTGTTCAGAATTTAGAACAATAGATAAGTCCATTTGAATAGTGAATTGTTTTCGCTTTCAATAGCGTTAAATAGATTTGTATGTGAATTCATTCAAGAGAAGGCATGAGAAGAAAGGCTTCTGTAATCCTGACCATTTTGATTATTTTTCTCTATGTTGGATTGTTTATCATAACTACAACTTCTCTCCATAGTATCTCCTCAACTCTTCTGGGAAGCCTTACGAGTATTGAAGACATAGAATATGTATCTACTGAACAAAATTCTACAGGAACTTTTACTTTAACTGCTCAGATTCCTGCGAGAAATTCAGGTGTCCTTGCTGTTGATGTAAGGATGTCTGTCAGGTTTTATTTTGACAACGGAACTATCATGGCTGAAGATACAGATTCTAAACGAATAGAACCAGGAGAAACAGAAGAATTCACC
>JAGMEO010000078.1 GCA_023128135.1 Candidatus Bathyarchaeota archaeon
CGGGAAAACACTGCAAAAGACAGTTTGTGAAATTCTATATAATTCAACGTTCGAGCAAATATCTTCTTTCATGTAATTTTCTAGCAGATATCTTTTCAATTAGCATGTTTTCTTCAAGTTTGTGACCAACAGCGTAAGGATTAAGTCTCTCTGATAGGGAGATTGCTGATTCCAATTTTGAATTGTTTTCAGTGTAGATTTGGAAGAGAACTTGACCTTTTTTGACTTGATTACCCATTTTTGCCTTTAATAACACGCCTGCACCTTTATCTTTAGGCGCACCAGCTTCTTTTGCTATTTGAACTACAGCATTATTAGTTATCCACAGAACTCTTCCCTCCTTTTCAGAGTGGAAATCAAAAACCTTATCTCCAATTTCAATGTCATTTGGCATAACTTCTGGATCTCCACCTTGAGCTTCAATTATTTCACGCAGTTTTTTTTCAGCCTTCTTCGATCTGAAAATCTCCTTAGCTACTTGTTCACCGTCATTTTTTCCAACCATTTGGAAGAGAATTCCAGCCAAGGTTATGGCTTTATTTCTCAAGTCTTCTGCACCATCACCCATGATTGTTTCTAAGGCTTCTCTGGCTTCAAGACTAGGACCAACAGCATATCCAATGGGTTGTCCTCCAAAAGTAGATGCACATTCTATGTGAAGCCCCAGTCTTCTTCCTAACTCAATGAAATCGTTGGCTAAATGATATACTTCAGTTTGAGTCTCTATTTTTGCCCCTCTCCCAGTAGGAATATCAATCACGATATATTGAGACCCAGCTGCTTTCTTTTTACTTAGAATAGAAGGTAAAAGAAGAGGATCAATAGAAAGAGGATTCTCAACTGCTATGAACAAGTCATCAGCAGGCGCTAGATCTAACGTTCCTCCCCAAACCATACATCCATTTGTCTTTTCAACAACATCATATATTTCGTTGATAGATAGTTCAACTGGGCATAAAGGTTCTACACGATCAGCCGTACCTGCAGGAGAGGTTATTGACCTGGAAGAAGTTTTTGGTATTGTGAAGCCAGCAGCAGCTATGACAGGTACAACAAGCATGGTCGTTTTATCGCCGGGAACTCCGCCTATGCTATGTTTATCAAGGATTGGCTTCTTTTTGAAGTTAAGCTTTTTACCAGTTTCTATCATTGCTCTAGTGAGCGATTCTGCTTCATCTGTACAAATGCCATATATTTCGAGGGCTGTTACGAACGCAGCTACCTCAACATCACTTAATCGCCTTTCCACAACATCTGCTACAATAGTCTTAATTTCTGAACGATCTAATTTTCTACCAGCAACCTTTTCTCTTATGTAACCTAAGGATTTTGGACGCTCAGCCAACTTAACATTTATCTCATCACCTTCATGAACTTCGAGAGCCTTACGTACTTCTTCATAAATACCAATTACACCTTTTTGAAAACCTCTGGCAACATTAATAATGGCTAATACGTGTTTCCCTCTTAATTCTAAATCCACTCTATCAAGGGAGTGCGTTCCAAGAGCATTAGCAACATAATCATCAATAACAACAATGAACTTGCCACCAGACTCTATGCCTAATGGTTTAACTGTAAGCTTCATCCTCCTCACAACAGATTAATTCGATTCCTTGAGAATATACGATTTGTATAAATTCAAACGAAAAAAGAGAACTTGAATAATAATTAACTACTATAAATGTGTTGTCCATTATGAACTTCAGAATAATCCATTACATAAGCGATTGGTACTGTACATACTCGGGTAAGCCTTAATACTCCTCTATCATTTTGTTTGCCATATCAAAAGAAAGCTTATGTTTCAGTGATTGTGTCAAGTGGATTAGAAGATTACTTCTCCAATGCTTCTCAGATATTCCTCTTATTTTCTCTGAGCAAATCGGACAAGGTTTTTCAAAATATTTTTTGCCCAAAAAGGAATCTCTCCACTAAATGTTCACAAGTTAAGGATAGAAGTCACAGATATTTAAAATCTGATCGTAGATGATATTTTTCGAAAAATTAGTGACTACCCCTGTATTATGTGAATGTTTTTGGGTGAGTTTTTGGAAAATGAAGAAAAAAATCAATTCAAAATATTTGAACAGGAGGTTTCCTTGACTATTTTTTATTCACCTGAACATTTTAGTTTCAGCTTTTACGTCTAGGCTAAGCATTTTTTTGGAATAAGACTCCAATCCACCCAAATCTTTTCTTTACAGATATTAATTGTGTCTGGGGATTTAATTCAACAAAAGATTTAATGTCATCTTGATTGAGGGGTACCTCCGATACTGTGTCAAGCCCAAGAACTTTGACAAGGGGCTTGGCGAAATAATTGTATCCTTTTCCTTCAGTTGGAGCTAATATGATTCCATAACCTTCATCTTTCATGAATTCAACATGCCTTGCAAAGCATACTTCTCTTTCCGCTTCAACGTAATGCTCAATTAAACCATGGCTATGAACAAGATCATACTTCTCTTTAGGTTTCAAATTGAAAATGTCTGAAAAAATGTATCTTGGACTAAAATTTTTATTTTTAAAAAAATTGTCAGATTTTTCTTTGGCTAATTGAGAATAATCAACTATTGTTATTTTGCCACCCATTTTCTCAACCATTTTATATGATATTCCACCAATTCCCCCTCCAAGTTCTAAAATGTCAGGGTCATGCAAATCAATTAGCTGTAGAAATTTTTTGTAGAAAAGGATCCAGAAAACCCAGTTTCCAAGATTATAAATTGGATAAGTATTACTAGACCAAAAGGAATTCCAATGCTTTTTCGTACTACTTTTTCGTTTGGACGCAATCATTAAATTCTTCATCAAAAATGGGTCACCCATCAACTTTTAGTGCTATGTTCA
>JAGMEO010000079.1 GCA_023128135.1 Candidatus Bathyarchaeota archaeon
TTGGTTCAACTTCAAAAGGGTGGAAGACACTTTGGAGTTCTCGTTGAGGATGAGATGGTGATCGAAAAGTGACTAGGATATGCGTAGTTGTTTTGGCAAATACGATGGCGGATTTAAAAAATGAGATAGAGAAAGCTGAAGAGTTAAAACCAGATTTCATAGAGGTTCGAATGGACTACTTAAATGAGGAAATTAAGTTTAATGAAATCAGAAAGATATCGAACTCACCCCTCATTGCAACTATAAGACCAAAAAGTGAAGAAGGATACTTTGAAGGATCTGAGGATAAAAGATTAAAACTTCTCTTTAAAGCTGTAGAGAACGGCTTCGACTACATAGACATAGAGTGGAAAACAAAGGAATGTGTTAAGATTGTTGAAAAAATGAAGAAAAGACGAGCTGAGACAATAGTTTCGACACACAATTTTTTATCCACTCCTTCTCTTCATGAAATGAGCCAAATATTAGGAGAGATGCAAAACACAGGTGCAGATATTTGTAAACTCATCACTAAAGCCACATCCATCGATGACAATTTAACAATTCTTCAATTTGTTAAAAAAGAATCAAAAGAGAAGAGACTGATATCATTCTGTATGGGTAAATTAGGGGTCTTATCTAGGATTCTCTCACCGTTTTTTGGCTCCTTCTTTACATATGCTTCGTTAGAAAAGGGGAAGGAATCAGCTGAAGGCCAGTTAACAATAGAAGAAACACGTGAGATCTACGCTTTATTGAGGCCCCAATGATGAAGATTGGAACCTCAACTCAAGTTTACGCGTTGATTGGAGATCCAGTCGAGCACTCTCTGAGTCCCTTAATACATAATTTGGCTTTTCAATCACTCAAATTGAACTGTGTTTATCTTACATTCCATGTTAGAATACATGAATTAGACAAGGCGATAAAAGGAATAAAGGCTCTAGGTGTGTCAGGTTTCAATGTAACAGTTCCTCATAAAGTAGCAATATTATCATTCATGGATGAGATTAGACCATCGGCATCTGTCATTGGTGCAATAAACACGGTTGTAAATGATGATGGTAAACTTGTTGGATATAATACTGATGGACAAGGGGCTTTAGCTGCATTACTAAATGAGGGAGCTAACCCTAAGGGAAAAAGAGTCGTATTGTTGGGAGCTGGAGGTGCAGCAAGAGCTATTGCCTTCACTCTCACTCCAATTGTCGATAAACTGATTATACTCAATAGAACCGGGTCCAAAGCATCTATACTTGCCAAGCAGCTTGAAAAACGTTTCAGAAAGGAAGTTGAAGGAAAAATCTTGTCTTCAAAAAAACTGTCAGATGAGCTCGATGATACTGACATTTTGATAAATTCGACTTCTGTTGGTATGTATCCAAATGTAGATGAGAGTCTGGTTGATCGCAAGATGATTCGCTCCGACATGACTGTTTTTGACATTGTTTACAACCCTTTGGAAACCAAATTGATAAAGGAAGCAAAAGCCTCTGGAGCTAAGACAGTAGGTGGAGCGAAAATGCTTGTCTATCAAGGCGCTCTGTCATTTGAGATTTGGACAGGAAAGAAGCCTCCAATTGAGAAGATGCTTAAAGTTGTTATTGAAAAGTTGAAGGAGGCTTAGAACTGAGTGGTTTTGGAGAGGCCATAGCCTTCGGAGCAGCCTCTATCATAAACGCCATTGCTACTGGAAAAGGAGCTGCTTTGGGAGTAGACCTGTGGACAAAGACAAGAGTGGAACTAACCGATGAAGCTGGAGTAATAAAAGGAAGAATTCTCTCTGAGCCAGAAGAGAAAATCAATTTGATCAAAGCCACTGTAACGATGGTTTTAAAACACTTCAATTTTGAGAGAAAATATGGAGCCAAGGTTGAAACTGAGTCCAATATCCCCATCGCGAAGGGAATGAAAAGCAGCAGTGTAGCAGCAAATGCACTTGTCCTCGCCATAAAAGCGGCTTTAGGAAAGGAGATAGATGATCATGAGACTCTAAAACTTGCAATTGACTCGGCAATATCAGCTAAAACTACTATTACTGGAGCTTTCGACGACGCCTGTGCATCATACTTTGGCAATATTGTTGTAACAGACAATTATGAAAGGAAGATCTTAAAACAATATGAGGTTGAAGAAGACTTCACTGTCTTATTTCACATCCCAGATAAGAAATCATATACCATATCCTCAAATATTGAAAGTATGAGGTTAATTGCACCACAGGTTGAAGTAGCATTCAAAGAAGCACTATTAGGTAATTACTGGACAGCATTAACTCTCAATGGAATATTATATTCAACGGCTTTAGGCTATGACCAGAAGGTTGCCATTAAAGCTTTAAAGGCTGGAGCTGTTGCTGCAGGACTCACTGGTAAAGGACCCGCAACAGCTGCAATCACCTCTGAAGATAATGTTGGTAACATTGTTGATGGTTGGAGAGAATTTAATGGAGACATTATTACCACCAAAGTAAATCGTTTAAAAGCCCACATTACGAGGCAAGAGTAATGAAGTACGTGCTAATTAAGAAAACCAAGAAATTGAGCGGATGTGTGACTGCTCCACCTTCCAAAAGTTACACTCATCGAGCTATAATAGCGGGATCTCTTGCTCATGGAAAGTCTGAGGTGAATAACCCTCTCTTTTGTGACGACGTTTTTGCGACAATAAACGCGTGCTCAATGTTAGGCACATCTATAGAGACAACAAAAAACAAAATGATAATCATAGGATCTGAAAATCATATATCACCAAATGAAGCTATTGACTGTAAGGAAGCTGCATCTACAATCAGGTTCATCACACCAGTTGCAGCCCTCGCGAAAGGCGTTACAACCTTAACAGGTTCAGATTCATTGAAAAAAAGACCCAT
>JAGMEO010000008.1 GCA_023128135.1 Candidatus Bathyarchaeota archaeon
GGCTTATCACGAACCATGAGAAACAGGTTCACCAGCTCGCCATGTATGTCGTTGTACACCTCGACTGGACTAGGTGGCTTGTTAAGCAAGAGGTTTGCAGCGCCTCCGAAGACCTCCACGTAAATGTGATGCGGAGGAATGAGTGGCAGAAGCGTCTTGAGTAAATTGAACTTTCCTCCGATGTAAGGAAAGAAGCAGGTCTTGGTTGCCAATTTTGAATCGGCTGACCTGAAGAAAGAAAAGCTGATTTAAAGCAATCCAACAAAACTAGAAAAACTAGAAAAATGAGAAGAATAAATAAATTCTTTGTTCTCTGATTATGTAAAAGGCTCATAGTTGATGTAACATGAAAAAAATTGGTGATAGAATTGAAGATTTGGGGAATAGAATCGTCCGTTGCAGAGAAAGATGTGAGGGTGTGAAAAATAAGCAAGATGAGGGTTATTATCCTAGAGTTTTTTTCTTGGATCCAGAAGATGCCTCTCAAGTAGAACTAGTAATCGTGGGAAAAAACCCGGGAAAATCCACTCGTTTAGAAAGAAAATTCTATTTGACTCTGGCTGAGCGGAATCCAGATAGGATTGCTACTTTCAAAGATTGTCAACGCGTCTGGAGAAGTATTGCTGATGAACATAATTATTTTCTGAAACCAAGACACCTATTAAAAGAGCTAGGGTTGAATTTGAATGGTTTATTGTGGGCTGAAGTAGCTTTCTGTGAAAAATCCGATTCAGTAGGCAAGGTACCTGAAAAAACATTTAGGAAATGTAGCAATTGTTTTCTAACAGAAATTTTAAAATTACTATCTGATAGGAAATACGTGGTCTGTCTTGGAGAAAAGGCATTTCAATATGTGAAAAATTTACCAAACAGCAATCGATTGAAAGTGATACGCGTCCACCATCCTACCGGTGCTCGTATTTTTGCAAATTATTTTCAAAAAGCAAATAAAAAAGAAAACATCAGAGTTACCGAGCGAAAACTTAAGAGAGAAATACTGGATAGGTTCAGAACAATCGAAGACAACAATAAACCATATAAGTGCATAATAAAACCTGACGGAATAGATGTACTATAATCCAAGGAATAAGACCATTCTTTCTATCTGTAATTGAAACTTGATGTGTGTACTGTAATTAATCGCTTTATAGTGATTTTCAGCCTAAGAGAAGTGATACCAGCCGTGTAGCTGATAGAAAAATCATGGGCTAAAAAACCTCTAAATGAATATTAGTTAATTGCTAATCGATAAAATAAAAAAAGTAAACAATCAACCCAATTACGACTATCGCTCAAACCTCTGACATAAAGTTAATCCAAAGAAGATTTGATGTTTAAAAATCATTTAATTTAAACATCCATTCCATTATCAACATTTTTAACTAAACACCACTATTGTTTACAAACCCTTGGTCCAAGACTTCCTGTATGGACCTCTTGTTCGTTTTCGTGCTTTTTTCTTCTCTTCATACTTTCTCAACAACACATCTTCACCTTTTTCCTTCATTTCAATCATCCTTAACCTTTAGCATAGTTTTGTTTACGTTAATTATAAAATAAAAAGGGGGGTTAGTATAAATGTGCCCTTGAGGGCTGGTATCCCCCCGACTACCACTTCTCAAAAAAGATGGTAAACAATATAAACTCGATCAAACAATCGAAAAAAAGGGTATAATCCCTGCCTTAAGACAGATTAACTAACTTATTATATAAACCTGAAACTGTTACAAATTTGTGTAATAATGACGCAAAAAAAGAATAGAGGAAGGAAAATGAGTAGACGCCCTATTCGAGTTCGTCGAACTATTGACCAGCGGAGAATAAAGCCTGTGGCTGAAAGAGAAAAAGACCAACTTCGTTCAAGATTAAGATCAATTGAAATGGAACTCTTCAGTACCTTAAGTTCTTTAAGCCATGTTAAAAGCGACATTAATTACATCGAGGGAGCAATGGCTACTGTACCTTCAAGACTTCAAAAGGTTCGTAACCAAGGCTATGAAATTATGAGTTATTTAGATGAGAACCAAGAGATTTTAACAAGAAAATGGGATGAGAATGGTCAACAGATTAAAGACGATCATCTATATAATATTCAACCTTTACGAGAAGAAGCTAGAAGACTCCAAAATGAGATTAGGGATTTAAAATCAAGAATAGAACACGGAGATTCAAGTTGGGTTCGAAGATCTTTAAGCACTCTTTCCTCAGATGTGTCGTCACTAAGAGGTCAGACCTCTAACGAGACAAATAGAACTGCAAGTTCACTTAAAGAGTTTAAAAGCGGATTTTCAGCGTTAGATAGGGATCTAAAAGGAGCTGAGAATACGATGCAATTGGTTTCTCAAGTCTCTTTTCCATGGAAAGAAGGGGAAAGCCCAATTTTGGCTTTAAATGCAAAGATGATGACAAGAGAAAAATCTGGAGGAGGCTTTTTCTTAACGAATCAGAGAATATTGTTCGAAGGTGTAAAAGAGGAGGTAACTGAGAGAAAATTTTTCATAGCAACAAAGAAGAAAACTGTGAGAACCTTACTATTGGATCAGCCCATTGGCATTGTAAAAGAAATTTCTGGAGGAACCGTGAGTTTTTGGGCTGGGGCTGGAATTTATGTGCGGTTTAAACCAGACAGTGGACTAGAAGAAATACCCTTTGACGTGAAAAGGGAAGAAGTTGACTTGGTAAAAAAGTATTATAACTTCATTGTTACAGGAGAAGCAGATCTCGAAATAGCTAAGGTTAGAGGAAAAGAAAAAAAAGTCCCCTCCAAACCAAAAGTCTTAAGATGCCCAAACTGTGATGCTCCTTACACACGTGAAATTTATAGAGGGCAAACATCTGTTCAATGCAAATATTGTGGAAGTGTAATTCCACTTGGATCATAAAAACTGGTAAAACAGTTACAAGTTTCAAATAAGTTATTAAGAAGATTGCTTCGAATTAAGAATAACTAAAAAATTGGAGAGCCGGAAATGACAGAACGAGAAACTGTTGAAAAAGTGAAAGACCGAAGAGGTATCATTCATAAAATACAGGATTTCTTCACACTAGGGTATGGAACCAAAGAAGACTTAAGAGAATTAAACAAGAAATTACGGGATCTTTATTACGAAGAACTTCGCGATCTACGCTACCAGTGGACTGATGTATACTTAGTTGCACTAGAAGCAGGAGTGACAGATTCAAGCAGTGACTTTAAAAAAGTAACCCAAGTTTTTGACCGTGTAATGGAGAAGGTAAGACATGCTGATTATGGTTATGCTGGTCTTTTAGATAGAAAAGGACACATACGAGATGATGAACTTGCAAGAGTTTTCAATCATGACAAAGGAGTTAACGATGAGATTGCAAACTTAAAAGCCGCCGTAAATAAAACAGTAAATGAAGCTGAAGCTGAGAATTGGACAGCTGTGAAAACAGAAGTAAAAGATACAAAAAAATTATTATTGGACTTTGAAGATAAATGGGATGAAAGAGAGAAATTGTTTAGACCATTAGAGGTATAGGAGGAATAAATGGAAAATGCCAGTTGTTGATAAAGTATCTTGGGATTTTAAGAGTGCGGATGAGATTGCATACAGATTTCCAGACCTATCATTGAAATATGGTAGTCAAGTCGTTGTCCGGGAAAATCAGTGGGGTGTCTTCTTCCGTGATGGGAAAGCATATGATGTTTTTGGTCCAGGCAGACATACCATAACCAGTAAAAACGTTCCACTGTTAACAGGTGCATTGAAAGCGTTGGGAATCATTGGTGACATCTTTGAATGTGAAGTCGTATTTGTGAGCAACAGTCAACTTGAAGGAAAATTCGGGGGTCAAGCATATTCTGCTCCTAGTGGAACTATACAGTATCAAGCAGAAATCGGTTACCATGGAACCATGATTTACAAAGTTGAAGATCCAAAACTCTTTGTGATAGAGTTTTTTGGTAACAGAGGAGCAAGCACTTCAAGCGATGTTGAAAGATACATCAGAGGCTTCATAAACGAAAAGGTCATAGATGATTTTGCTCATTATGACATTTTCAACTTAGTTAAAAACGTTGATGAAACCACAGACAAAGTCGCTCTTAAACTGAGAGATGAAGCAGCACGAATAGGCCTTAAAATAATTGACACGGTCTTTGAAGGGATAAAAATACCAGAGGAAGCAAGACGATTTGCCTCTGGCATAGGACAACAGGCAATGGCGATGCAATATATGAAAGAAACTGCTGCTGAACTGCCACCTGGGAGCGGAGGAGCAGCTGGAGCAGGTTTAGGAGCCGGCATAGGATTAGCTATGGGACAGACAATGGCAAAGTCGATGCAGCAACAAGCTCCTGTAAAACCACAGAAAGTTGTAGTGTGTACACAATGTGGGGCTGAAAACCCTGTTACAAACAAGTTCTGTGGCAGCTGCGGATTACCGATTAAACCCCAGGAAATCAAATGCCCAAAATGCGGAACATTAAATCCGCCTGCAAATAAATACTGTAGTAATTGTGGCAAAAAGATTAAAAAAAGCTAAATTTCATCTCCCCATTATTTTTTTTTCTTTCCAAGTTGAATCGATCATTAGTGTACACTACTAATGCAATGTAATGAGAAGAACGAATTTGGCAGGTTTGACACAATTAAAAGGTACAATGGCGCTTACAATCCTTATAGCCCTCTCTTTCTTCGCAGCTTTTTTAGCAATTCTACTAGCATTGCTAAGGATTAACCCTCTATTTTCCGTATTAGGAGCATTATTCTTCATACTTTTTCAATACGCAATAGGCCCTTCTCTTGTTGTTGCTTCGACACACTTGAGATATCTCCGTTCAGGTGATAGTCCTTGGCTTGAATCTGTTGTGAGAGATATATCGTCTAGAAGTGGAATCCGTATGCCAAGGCTAGCTATTGTCCCTGATTCTACGCCTAATGCATTCACTTTCGGGCACACAGCTGGAAACGCGACACTTGCTGTTCATCGAGGACTTCTCGAAAAGCTGAATCAAGAAGAGGTGAAAGGGGTTATTGGCCACGAGATTGGCCACATAAAACATAACGACTTTATCATAATGACAATGCTTTCAGCTTTACCACTCATAGCTTATCTGGTAGCCAGAGGACTTTTCTGGAGCACAAATCTTAAGACGAATGAAAAAAGTGAAGGCAAAGGAATAGCGGTGTTTGCAGCTGCAGTGATATCATACATAGCCTACGTAGTTTCTACAGTCATAGTTTTGAGGCTTAGTAGGTTAAGAGAGCACTATGCTGATGCGTTTTCCGCATACATAACGGGCTCGCCACGAAGTTTAGAAAGCGCTTTAACAAAGATAGCTTACGGTCTTTCATTGAAGCCAGGGGAACCAAATGGTGTTAGAATGTTCTACATATCTGATCCTGCGCAAGCTGTTAGTGAAGTCAGATCAATATTGAACAAGAAATATCAGTATGACTTGGACAGAGATGGTGTTTTAGATGACAGGGAACTAGCTATTGCCATGGAACACGAAGCTAGGTCGAATTGGCGAAGTATAAATGAAGCGTTCATGACGCATCCACCAACATTCAAACGCGTTCTTCTACTACGACAGATTGAAGAAGAGATGAGAAGCGGGAGATACACATTCAAAGACGCTTACAAATATGTTTAAAGTAATAATGTAATTGCTAAGTGCTCATCTTTTTTGGAGATTAAAGATTAAGTGTAGGTTAATACATCATTTCAGTCTTGGAAAATTTCATTGAGAGCTCTTAGAAATGGACAAGAAAAAAGATGTTAAGAATTCTCTAGCGAATGCAGAAAAACCCAAAGAACTAGCCATGCAGTTACATCCATTTTATAAAGGGAAGATCGGGACTGCAGTAAAGGTTCCAGTTAGGACAATCAATGATTTCTCTATATGGTATACGCCTGGAGTCGCAGAACCCTGTAAAGAGATACAAAGAAATAAAGACTCCGTATTCGAACTCACAAGCAAGTGGAATTTTGTAGCCATAGTTTCCGATTGCAGTAGAGTTCTAGGTCTAGGAAACATAGGTCCTGAGGCAGGCCTACCGGTTATGGAGGGAAAAGCTTTGCTCTTCAAATATTTGGGAGGAGTTGATGCATTTCCAATATGTTTGAAGACACAGGACCCCAACGAAATAATTAGAGCTGTTAATTGGTTAACACCAACTTTTGGAGGCATAAATTTGGAAGATATTGCATCACCGAAATGTTATCATATTCTAAAGAAATTGAGAGATGAATTGGATATCCCAGTGTGGCATGATGACCAACAAGGGACAGCACTCGTAACCCTCGCAGGACTCATAAACGCACTCAAGATCGTTAACAAGAAACTTGAAGATGTCTCCATAGCTCTTATCGGAGCAGGAGCAGCAAATATTAACGTGGCAAAATACTTGGCGTTTGCAGGTGCAAAATACGAAAATATGACGTTAGTGGATTCAAAAGGTGTTTTACATCAAGGTAGGAAGGATCTTCAAGAGAGCTATCCTATGAAATGGGAACTATGTATGAAAACTAACAAGCAGGGAAAAACTGGTGCAATAGCTAAGGCTTTGAAAGACACAGATGTTTGCATTGCTTACTCAAAACCGGGACCAGGAACAATAAAGAAAGAATGGGTAAGTAACATGGCTGATGAAGCCATAATTCTTGCAGGTGCGAATCCGGTGCCTGAAATATGGCCTTGGGAAGCAAAAGAAGCCGGAGCAAGAATTGTCGCGACTGGAAGATCTGAAATTCCCAATCAAATTAACAATTCTCTTGGGTTTCCAGCTGTTTTCCGTGGGGCATTAGATGCTGCAGCAAAAAAAATCACGGATGAGATGTGCATAACAGCTGCCTACGCTATAGCAGAATACGCTGAAAAGAAAGGAATTCACGAAAGATATATTATCCCAGCTATGGATGAAACCGAAATGTACATAGAAGAAGCAGTAGCAGTCGGGTTGAAGGCAACTGAACAAGGGATAACTCGACATAAAGTCAATAAAAAAGAACTAAGGAAGAAAGTGTCTGAAAACATAAAAAGTTCTCAGGAAACAACAAAACTTTTAATGTCAAGAAAGATCATCAAACCTTTTCAACACTAACCTTGTTAACGACTACCATTATATTGGTTGATTTTTCTATCTTCTGACAGAATTTATATTTCTCTGGACGATTATCGAATAATATATTATGATCTTGTGGAAAGAACTAATAGGATAATACGATTAAAAGACGTATATCGAATCATGTAGGAAGTGCAAGATTAGTTGTCCAAACGTACGTTAGTAACAATATCTATCGGAGCTATAATATCTATTTTAGGAATCACATACGCATTATATTTAATTCAGATAATAAGTGACCAGGAAATTGTTCCTGTATTGTTGGCTTTTACAGGATTGTGGTTATTAATTCTCGCGATAATCAGGATCGTTAAACCCATCGAATATGGGTTAAGTCCATTCAGCACAGCTTGGTGGGGCGGTGTCATCCTTTTTGGTGGGACGTTATGGTTTTTAGTTATCGAAGGAGTTTTTAAGGCACAAACTGTTTGGGCAGTTTCCGCTATTGCCTTTGGCTTGTTCATAATAGTAGCAGGGGTTCGAGAATGGCTTAGTAAAACCAAGAAAACGAAATGACATCAACATAGATTGATCACTGGAATTTATCATTACTGAAAAGTGATAAGAATTGGCTTCAAAGATGATTAGATGGATTTTATACGCCATTGCAGTTTTGCTCATCGGGCTTGGCTTTCTCTATTTTATGGCAAGTTATTATGAGCCCATGAGGTTGATAATTGGAAGTGTGTTTTTAGTTACAGCTTTTCTAATTATTTTCTTTGCAAGAGAAAAGAAGCCCAAGGAAATTGTGCGTGAACCACAGATTCTTGGCCCATTGAAAATTAAAGAAATCAGGTGTCCAAACTGTGGTGCAATTTTGGATGCAGATTCGATTCATCTTCATGAAGGCGTGCCTATAGCAAAATGTAAGTATTGTGGAAAAAGCTTCGGGGTCACGGAGGAACCAACCTGGTGAGGAAAAAACAGGTTATTATTTTTTATTTTATTTTCCTAATTTCTTCTTTAGTCTTTTTCAATATTGGTTTCAACGTGAACGCTGAGGAGATTCTGTACCATGTCGATAAGGAGTGGGCAAGAATATGGGTAAACACCGATGACGGATCAATAGATCTGTTTTATAACATTACAATATCCTGTGATCAAGGAAGCTTCAGAACAATAACTGTAGGAATGCCAAATCGATATTTCAATGTAGGTTGGGTTCAAAACAATGAGGGCAGTAACCTTGATTACGAAGATGTAAGCTCAGGAGATTATAGTGGTCTCAAAGTTATTCTAAAACAACCTGTTTTCACTGGAGAAAGTGCTACTGTTACTCTTTTAGCCAGAGTAGATAGCATGGTATGGGAACATAATGATACGTATGTAGGTGTTGCTTTCATACCAACTTGGTGGGATGCCCAAATATTTGAGCTCATGGTTACAATAGTCTTACCTGAAGGCGTCAAACAATACGAGTTTGGTTGTAAGCCCGATCCTTGTGACAATTACTTTTTTGACACAGCCGAAGAGAATAAACTTGTACTTTATTGGGAACGCTTTAATCTATCTCCAAACACCAAGATTGAGTTTGGTGCATCCTTTCCTAAAGAATATGTAGCCTTTTACCACGTTGAAGAAGTATTTCCATTTTGGAACACGCGCATGTGCACGTTAATACTTGTCATCGGGTTCCTTATTCTAACAGCTGTGATTGTTATCATTATTGTCGTAAAACGTAGAAGACTTGCATATGAGCGCCCAAGGCTCAGTGTTGAAGCTCTTGGTCCAAGGCGAGGACTTACAGCTGTAGAGGCAGCCACGGTATTAGATTTAAAACCGATGAGAACACTAACCATGATTTTCTTTGGTCTTCTTCTAAAAAAGACTGTTTGGGTTGAAACAATTGAACCTAAGCTCAAGCTTAGAATCTTCAGAGAAAGCAAGCAGAAACTACGAAACTATGAAAAAGCTTTCATCAAAGCTATAAAACCGGAAGGTCTCCTCGATGAGCGAAAGCTAGCCAAGACTTATGCTAATCTGAAAGGTGAAGTGGATGTGAAGATGCGAGGATACAGCCGGCTTGATACAAGAAACTACTATAAATCAATAGTCAAGAAAGCCTGGGACCAAGTAACACAAGCAGATACACCTCAATTGAAAGCCGAGACTTTTGATAATAATCTATTGTGGCTATTATCAGATGAAAAATACGAAGAGCGGTTTAGAGGAGTATTTGATCCAACATCCACTATCCTTCTCAGACCAAGCTGGCACTGGTATTGGTATGGCTGGTATTATCCTACACATCCCGGTTTAAAACCACCAGAAGTTAATGTTATGCCAGCTGTTGATTTTGCAAACTCAATTGTAACTATGCTTGAACAGACATCTAATCGTTTGGTTGCTGATGTTGACAGATTTGTGAATAAACTGATACCGCAACAGACAAGACAGACATCTAAGCCAATCCATCACAGAGCCACATGCGCTTGTGCTTGTGCTTCATGTGCATGTGCGTGTGCATGTGTGTCTTGTGCATGTGCTTGTGCAGGTGGAGGGGTAGGCTAATGAGTGAGCGAGTTAAAGAAGCATTTCGAAGATTAATAGGTAGGAAGCTCAAGCATAAGAAAGGTTTGTACCATTACAGAGGCGTAGATGAGTGGACTGGTTTAAGATTACACTTGAGAACCGAAAAGGATGGGAATGGCGTTCTTGTCATAAACGCTTCCAGAGTTATCTTTCTCAATAGGTCAGCAACCGAATATGTCCGCTTGTTTATGGAAGACAAAACAACGGAAGAGATTACTAGAGAGATCTCTAGGGAATTTAATGTTGACCACAATACAGCACTGCAAGATTATGAGGACACCATATACAAGATCAGCACTATGGCAAAAACAGATGATATATGCCCAGTTTCATATCTTGGATTTGAAAAGTTGGAACCATTTAAGAAGCGCTTATCTGCACCATTAAGAATGGATCTGGCGTTAACTTACAGATGTAATAATGCTTGTGTTCACTGTTATGTCGAAGAAGAACGGAAGGTTGAGGAACATTCAACAGAACAGTGGAAAAAAGTTATCGACAAAATCGTGGAAATAGGTGTGCCACACATAGTGTTCACAGGAGGCGAACCTACATTACGTGATGACCTAGCTGAATTGATAAAATACGCTGAACTGAAAGAAGTTGTAACAGGTTTAGTGACTAATGGAAGAAAATTAAAAGATAAAGACTATGTCAATGAATTAGTAAAATCGGGTCTTGACCACATACAGATAACCTTGGAATCTCACAGTGAACAGATACATGACAAAATAACAAATACTAAAGGTAGTTGGAGAGAGACCGTTCAAGGAATAAAAAACGCAGTCGCGACTCCGATATATACGATAACCAACACCACTTTGAATAAACATAATCTAAAAACTATACTTAGCACAGTGAGGTTCATCCATAGTCTTGGTGTTGAACAGTTTGCATGTAATAGCCTCATATACTCTGGGAAAGCACTTAAGATTGCATCTAACTTTGCGCTTAATGAAAAAACACTCAAATCAGTTTTACCAAAGATCAAAGATGAAACTGCAAGACTTGGAATGAAGATTATCTGGTACACGCCAACCCAATATTGCCTGTTGAACCCTCTTGAACTTGAGTTAGGAATAAGGTTCTGCAGTGCAGCAAGAATAAACATGTGCATAGAACCAAATGGTGATGTAATACCCTGTCAAAGTTACTATACTCCGCTTGGTAACATATTAAAGGATAAGTGGGAGAAGATCTGGAATCACCCTGTTTGTCATGAGATTCGTGAAAGAAAATATGCCCCTGACAAATGTAATGGATGCCCATACCTAAATGTGTGTGGAGCTGGATGCCCTCTACAACTAAAAAACGAAAAATATCTTTGCTTGGACACTATGTCGCAAGGTTGAACCTGAAAAAAGGTTAACAATATAGTTTTATTTATATGAGTGGCTCTCTCTTACTTGATCACAAAATGATAAAAAGAAACAAGCTAACTATTCTTCTGATAGTAATCATTTGCCTAGGATTCGCATTTCAGCCTTTAATGGTTCTTCTGAAAGTACATGGAGAATATGTTGACACAATCTACTCGAAATACTCCACAAATGTTCCTATTTTAAACGGGGTAATAGGTGAGGATTGGGAAGATGCAAATGTGTATGAAAATGTTGGTGACGACAATACTTTTACAGTATATTTAATGCATGCAGAAAATTACTTGTATATCGGAGTTCATGCAAATGATCTTACAGAGCAAACTGGTGATCAAATAGCAGCTTTTTTTGATGAAGTAGACGATGGAGATCATGGAAGCGGATCAGGTGACAATGTTTTAACCAATTATCAGGAAGACTATAAAGCCATAGATGGAGACGGAACAAGCTGGGACGGATTTTGGAATAGCCCTTACTGGTGGATTTTTCCATCTACTGGTGACCCAAGTCAGATAAATTTTGAGGTAGCAATTGATTATGATCTAAATTATTGGGAAGCTGAGTTTAAGATACCTTTTCAAGGAGTAGAAGACCTAAACGATGAGAGTGACTTGAACGTCACCAGGGCTGATGTAATTGGAATTCTTCTCTGTTTTCGTCAGCAAGATTGGACTTTTAAATATTATCCTGTTGACGGAAATTATTCTAACCCATTAACTTGGCTTGCCCTTGCGTTTGATGACGAAGCGCCAAATGTGACCAACATTACTTACAGTCCTACTCATCCTGGACCCAACGACGCAGTCACAGTGACAGCTAATGTCACTGACACTGAGTCAGGTATAAAGGATGTTGTACTAAGTTACTCGACTAATGGTGCAGTCACTTGGACAAATGTTGTCATGTCCAATATCACCTCTTACAGTGGTACAATACCGAAGCAAGCTGAAGATACGATCATTCAATTTAAAATCATTGCTCAAGACAACGCTAGCTTCACAACTGAGTCAGGTGTTTCATCTTATAAAGTTGAAACCTTGATTTTTGGTATCGACCCACTGACATTCTACATTATAGTTGGGATCTTGATAGTTTCTGTA
>JAGMEO010000080.1 GCA_023128135.1 Candidatus Bathyarchaeota archaeon
TTGCCTCAAAATCTGGTTTAAAATCGTTTTCTTCTTTGAGTGGTATAAAAATGGGATTGCAATCACATAGAATACCACTTCCATTTGCATATACTGGATATGCTGGATCTGGAACAAGGATCTTATCTCCTGGATTAGTAAAGGCTCTCGTGATGTTAGCTAAACCTTCTTTTGATCCTATCAGTCCAATAACTTCGTCTTGTGGATTAAGTTTGACATTGAATCGGCGTTTGTACCAAGTCGCTATAGCCTGTCTAAATTCTGGTTCTCCTTGACTAAAGGAATATTTATGATTCTTAGAATCAACAACTTCTTCCCTGAAAGCATCTAGAACGATTTTTGGTGGTGGTAGATCAGGATCACCGATACTTAAAGAAATAATTTTTATTCCTTGCTTCTTTTTTTCAAGTATGATTTTTTCTAATTCAGCAAAAACATATGTTGGTAATTTTTTCACTCTTTTTGAAAAGTCAAGTTTGATTTCAGTCATCCACTTTCACTTTAGAATATTATGGTTCCTTCATAAACTTTCTCAGCAGGGCCTTCCATCATAACTGACGCATTATATTCTATGTTTAAATCTCCACCTAATAGATGAACAATACATTTCTTCTCTAATAATCCTAATATGTTACCAGCTACTGCGCTAGCACAAGCTCCAGTTCCACACGCTAAAGTCTCACCACAACCCCTTTCCCACACTCGTACTTTAATTTCATTTCTATTCAAAATTTGTACAAACTCAACGTTTGTTCTATTAAAAAAAAGGTGATGGTTCTCTATCTTTGGTCCAACATCTAGAACTGGGAATACATTAACATCGTTTACAAATAGAACACAATGAGGGTTTCCTATTGATAGGCAAGTAATTTTATAATTTTGTGTTCCAGCGGTTATTTTTTTATTTATGTATTTATCTACTCCACGCATAGATATATCATGTCTTAAAAGACTTGGCTTGCCTAAATTTACTTTAACACTTTTGACCACATCATTTTTAATATCTAAGATCGCTTCTTTGACACCTGCAATAGTCTCAACTCTTATTATTTTCGTATTTAGTAATTCATTTTCATAACAATATTTAACGAAGCATCTAATTCCATTTCCACACATTTCCGCTTCACTACCATCAGCATTGAAGATTCGCATTTTAGTGTCTGCAGAATTTGAATCGAAAATTAAAAGAAGCCCATCAGCACCAATCGAGTACCTTCTTAGGCACATTTTTTTTGCTATTTTACTGAGTTCATTTTCTTGTAACAAGCCGTCACGATTATCTATTACTATGTAATCATTACCAAGACCGTGCATCTTCCAAAAATTTATTTCAACCATTTCGCAATCCTCTGACCCCTTATCAAATCCTTAAAGGTTTCTCGTTTCCTAACCAACACGTGTTTGTGTTCTTTAACAAGAACTTCTGCAGCTCTTGGTCTAGAATTGTATTGAGAGCTCATTGAGTATCCATAGGCACCAGTATTCAATACAACCAGCAGGTCACCTTCTTTAACATAAGGGAGCTTTCTATTTTTTGCTAATAAATCTCCAGATTCACAAATAGGTCCAGCTACATCATATACTCTTTCTTCAGAAGTATTAGCAGTTGATACAAGAATATGATGGTAAGCATCATACATTATAGGTCGAATAAGGGTGTTAAATCCCGCGTCTACACCTATAAACATCTTGTATGGTGTTTGTTTAATTGTATTTACTCTGGTTATAAGCGCACATGCTTCACCAACAATATATCTCCCGGGTTCAACGCAAAGAACAGGAGTATTTAATTGGTACTCTTTTATCTTGCGTTTATAGAGACCACAAATTTCCTGCGCAAAACGTTCTGTGTCAAATGGCGCTTCACCAGGCTTATACGGGATTCCCATACCTCCTCCAATATTGATGAATTGAAATTTTATCTTAGTTTTCTCTCGGACTTTTTTTGCTATTTTTAGTAATCTTTGAGTTGCTATAAGATATGGTTCAACAGACATTATCCCAGATCCTATGTGCATGTGTATACCAAAGTTTTTTACTCCAGTGTTCTTTGCTTTTTGATACCCCTTCACTACTTCATCTTCCCACAGACCAAATTTTGCTTCTTTACCAGCAGTTATGCAAGATTCATGGTGGCCAGCTCCTAATTCAGGATTAATTCTGAAGGATAATTGATTAGGGACAGTTATCTTGAGAAGCCAATTTAATTGGGATAATGAGTCAATATTAATGGTAACATTAGACTCCAAAAGATATCGTAATTCATCGTTTCTGACACTTGTACCGGTAAATAAAATTCTGTTTGATAAAAATCCTGCTTTTTTAGCTAGAAAAACTTCTCCTGGACTTACAGCATCAAGATATGCGCCTTCTCTCTCCAAGGTTTTAAGTACTGAAAGGTTCGTATTAGCTTTCGCGGAATAATAAATTCTAATCTTATTGTATTCTTTAGTTAGAGCTTCATACATTCTATTATAATTATCAATTATCTTCAGTTCACTAATCACATATAAGGGGGTATCGTATTTTTCAGCCAGTTTTGAGATTGAAAATCCTGCAAAACTTAAGCATTGGTCTGTTTTTTTAATGAGTTGAATCATGTCTAGCTTCCTATTCATCATTTTAAATGAGAACGTCATTCATAGTGTATACTTTTGGGTCTCGTTGGTGCATCAACCACTCAGCTGCAAATAAGGCGCCTTGAGTAAAAACACTTCGTGAAAAAGTAGAATGTTCAATTTTAATCATCTCGTATGGACCAGTGATTATAACTTCATGAATTCCTGGTACCCC
>JAGMEO010000081.1 GCA_023128135.1 Candidatus Bathyarchaeota archaeon
CTGCCTTAACGGTTTTTCTACCAGCATGTTTCGTGAAGTCCAAAGCATCACTTGCAATTTTGAAACCTATTGACTCCAAGGCTTTTTTAAGTTCTTTAGCAGCTTCTTCACTTACTCTTTCAGCACCAGCTTTCTTGAGTATTCTGTGCATGGGCGCAAGACGAAGATCACCTTCAGACATTAAAACATCTCAGTCTAATTTATTTTTCAGGAACTGTATATAATTCTATCGTGCAAAATTTAGGATTCTATGAAGTACGATATACAATTTATAAAAAATCCTTATCTAGAACAAGACCTTGTAAATAAAGGCTATAATATATAATAATCTGAAAAAAGAATGAGTTTATAATACTAAAGGTTTTATGAAGGAAAATAGTAAAATGACTGAACAAATTGAGTCTCTAACATATTCACTTAATGTTAGAAGAATTGCACAAACAATTCTCGAAATGAATGATGAGAGGTTCTCAACAGATTTTGAAAAGAACAAAAAATTAGTGAAGGAGTACCTTCCCACCGTTGCAAAGCAAATGCGAAATAGAATTGCTGGATACATAGTGCGCCTTAAGAAAGTAGAGGAAAAATGAAAAACACGCATTTCTTTTATCACAAATGTTATGTAGATTTGTAATTTTTATTAACCGTAAGAAATTTGTTGATTGAAGAAATTATCAAATGTATTATTGCTTGAAAAAGATGTTTAGTTTTAAGAACTTGGATTTTTCTAAGGATGAAGCTAATGACTGAGGTACGAGTAGTATTTATAGGTCCACTCAAAGGCCTTGCTGGGAAGAGCAATGTCGTCATTAAATTTAAGGATAATACATCTGTAAAAACACTATTTTATAACCTTGAAAGTATGTTTGGCGAAGAGTTTAAACATTTTTTTATTGATATTGACGATCCAAGAATGAACGCCCTCATATTGGTTAATGGTATAGAGATTAGTTTATTACAAGATCTTAATACAAAATTACAGAATCAAGATGTAATAACATTAATACCTGTAACCCATAGTGGTTAACTAATAAAAATAATTCAAGAAAAGTAAATTGTTGTTAAATAGTGCATATTTTTCTCCGTTATTTTTTGAGGGAAAGAATTATGAAACGAAGCACACAATTTGAGGTATTAAGTTGGGATTTTACTTATCAACTTCTCATAGAATTAGCTGAAAAGATTAGAAAAAGCAATTATAGACCAGACTTAATTCTAGGAATATCACGTGGCGGTTGGCCTCCAGCACGAGTAATATCTGATTTTTTGGAGAACCCAAACATAGCAAACATCAAGGTTGAGTTTTACACTGACATCTCAAAAATGTCTAAAGAACCAATCATCACCCAAACCATCTCAACTCCTGTTGAAGGAAAAAGTATTCTTTTAGTAGATGATGTTGCAGATACAGGAAAAACTCTGAAACTGGTGTACAATAAATTAATTGAAAATAACGCTAAAGACATTAAAGTTGCTACACTTTATTACAAACCAAAAAGTATTTTCAAACCTGACTTTTTTATGATAAATACAAAAGCTTGGGTTGTGTTCCCTTGGGAACGTTATGAAACTATAAAAAGCTTAGGAAGTGAAATGATCAAAGAAGGGAAACACCTTGATGAAGTTGAGGTTGAACTCGTAAAGATCGGGTTGGAACCATTAATTGTAAAAAGATTTCTGAACGACATCTTCGGGGAAAAAAAGTGCTAGAGGAGATTAAAGAATACAACAAGTTTGTTCTAGTAACTGGTTTTAGAAATATTAGAATTAAAGATGTCGATAAATTTATAAATAAAATGAATGAGACTGCCAAGTCTTGTATAATTCAAGTTTTTAATGCAGACAACATTTCTGGATCTAGACATCTTTTTTTTGCCACATTAAATGCTTTACGAGCAATAAGTCAGAAGCGAAACATCTCTGACAGTCTTGAGATGGAGGCTCTACTTTACGCGTCTGGTCAAAGACAGATTAAAAAAGCAATAGAAATGCTAGGAGTAAAGCTAAACACTTCCAAGGTCGCTGTTTTATTAATAGGTAATAACAAAAAAACAGTTCAAAGTATCGAAAAAAAATTACCAAATATAATGAATGGAATAAAAGATAACAAAGTATTAGAAATCATTAGTCCCAAAAAAGCTGAGAGACTAAAACAACTTTATGACATTTCAAATTTAGAGATAGAAGCATTAAGTAACGAAGATCAGAAACTGAGTCAAATCATTACTGAAATAATAATTGAGCAGGGAGCTCTTTTGATCTTAGAAGCTTAGATAAACTTCTTTTTCTTAACTATAGAAAGAACATCATCTTTTTTTATCAACACCAATCCTTGCCTTGTTACCTACAATTTCGATTAAAAGTATTTTATCAGGGTTTATTAAATCCATTTTATGCTTAATTTCTGAAGCCACTGAATTTATGATGTCTTGTCTTTCAATGTTTGTAAGTCGTTTGTTAATTTGTATCATAAATTTCTCCTTTTCACCAATTTTTAAAGAAAGATCAATAGAGGCTTTGAGGATTTGTTTGAGGTCTGCATTGACTAGTTTTTCTATTGGCCTGAACTTTAAGGTAGTTCTAAAGGTCCAAGGCTGGTCTATCAACAAGTTTCTAAGTTTTCTGATGACAGTGAAGGTATTAAAATTTGTCTTGACTGTAATTAACCCTTTAACGCATGTTATTTCGATTTTTGGGTTATCATCACCAATTTTTTTAAGTAAATGTGAGATTTCATTGAAAACTTGGTTTTTATTTCCTTTTGT
>JAGMEO010000082.1 GCA_023128135.1 Candidatus Bathyarchaeota archaeon
CTTCGAGTGAAAAAGATATTCTGGATTTTGCTTCTCAAGAATTTGAAATGTTTCTTTGACCGAGGGAGTTGTGTATGATCTCAAGATCCTTTTGTAGCGTTTCTTTTCACCCCACTTTCCTTTTTCATTTGGAACGTACTTGATGTAAGCAATTATCCTATCTTGTGGATGAATGTTACCAATGGCACAGAAGAAAAACCCTTCAGGGGTTGATATGAAGTCTCGATCACGAAAAGTCTTTTGACGCACCATCTAACTGTTCTCCACTTCAGTATCAATAATGAATATAATCATTCAATGACTAAAGTTTTAACATGATCTAATGTTCAACTTTTCAGAAGATCTTAATCGGAATGAAAATGGAATGACTTTGTATGTGGATGGAGATATGATTCTTATAAAAGAGAATATAATTTTTCCACTTTAGGTATGAACAGACACCTTTACACTGTTGATTGAGAATTATCTTCAAGTTAGTAGAGTTCATTAAGTAGATTTTTTCATTAATATTACTGGGTTTCAGATATGGAGATTTGGCCTTACATTATACCTCTTCCAAGTGACCGTACAGATCAACGTAAGTTTCTCATAACCGTGTTTGGTTCTGACACAGCTATAGATATTCTAAAAAACGTTTCTCTAAAGGGCAAGGTGTACCAGAGGAACTTGATTAAAAATTTAAAGTACTCTAACAAGACGATAATCAAACATTTGAAGACATTGGTCTCCTTCAATGTATTGAATGAGGGGATGGAGAAAGTTATCGAAGATGGGAAGACCCACTGGTTAAAATGGTACACATCTACCAACATGGGAAAATGGCTTGTTTTACTATTCGTGCCTACTAAAAGAATGGATAACAAGCTTGTTGAAAAGATAGTGGAAGAACTTTTTGAACTCTACGTGAAGAATGCAGTTCAATTATGCAAGGATTACAACTTAAACCATCAACTTCTAACAAAAGTCTTTAAGAAATCTATGGCTTCAACAGTATAATTTGGATATTAACACGAAAATTTATTATAAGTGTAATAATGTAAAACCTAGTGTACTTTATTACATTAGCTTCACATATTAGAGAGTTAAAAATCATGTTAGAAGAAAGAGTCACTAGACCGTCTGTAAGAATTGCGTTAATGGCTTCTTTTGCTGCACTCTATATTGTGTTATCTTTTTTGTCACCTTTCATTCCGGCCATAGGTCTGCCTGAGATTAAGATACATATCGAAGCCTCATTTGCCTCTATATTTGGTATAATTCTCGGTCCATGGTTGGGTGCTTCAGCGGCTTTCTTGGGAAGTTTAGGAACACTACTACTTCGTGGAGCAAGTCCATTTGATTTGCCCTTCGTGATCAACCCTGCTTTCAATGCTTTCATTGTTGGACTTATTTTGAGAAAGAAATGGAAAATGGCTTTCACAATATTCGCTTTAACAATTTTTGTGTTCTTTCTAACTCCGATATGTATACCACTAACTGAACACTGGTTTGTAGGTGTTCTATCAACATTTGATAAAATCATTGCTCTCTTACTTATAATTCCAACAATAATTATTCTGAATCAGCAAAAGTCAGAGTCAGGCCTTACATCATCAAGCCTCAGTTTGCTAATGATGTTTCTATTTGCATTTATTGGTAACCAAGCTGATGCAGCTCTGGGCAATGACGTATTTGCTCTTCCTATTGTGTATGAAGGAATCTTTGGAATCTCATTAGAGATTACGCGCACATTATTCACAATTAGCCCTTTCATTTATCCCATAATAAGAATTATTCAAGCCATTATAGCAGCGGCTATCGGATTCCCTCTGATGAAGGCTTTAAAGAGATTGAAAATCTAGATGCGTGTTTAATTGATTTTATTAGAACATCCAAGATGAGATCTTACAAATTGAAGATCCCAGAATATATCATGTTATCAGCACAACTAGCGGCTTCTCTAGAAGTCAGTGGATGGCCTAAACCAGGAAACGTCCACAGAACTGTTGACTTTAAAGAAACTCGATTTGAGCATTTTCTTGCTGGCGCTATCGCGATGGGACCTTCAATAAGAGAAGTTGCAACTAGAGGAGTGAAGGCTGGAAGAGAAGAGATTGATGTTTCCGAGTTGAAGTTAGGGGAACTCATACGAAGAGCGATTCATGACATAAACCAGTGGCATAAGGGGGGAAATACACATCTTGGAATATGTTTGCTTTTTATTCCTTTAGCTGCAGCTGCCGGTAAAGTCATGAAAGATAGTAAAAAACTGGAGCTATCAGACTTGAGAAAAAATGTTGATATTGTTATGCGGTCAAGTACAGCTCAAGACGCAGCGAATGTTTATGAAGCCATACTGATGGTAAGCTCAAAAAAAGAGTTGGGAGAATACAAACCTCAAAAAGCTCCAGATCTTTATGACCCTGAAAGTAGAAGAGAACTAATTGAAAAAAACATCTCCTTTTTTGATACTATGAAAATTGCATCAAAGTGGGATACTGTAGCAAAAGAACTCGTGACTGCAATGGAAATCTCCTTTGAATTAGGACAGCCAACTCTTGAGAGGGTGTTCAAAGAGACAAAAGACATCAACATAGCCACTGTACACACCTTCCTCACCATACTTTCCAGGATTCCTGACACTTTCATCGCGCGAAAAATTGGACTCAAAGA
>JAGMEO010000083.1 GCA_023128135.1 Candidatus Bathyarchaeota archaeon
CCAAAACCACTGTGAACTACACTTCCAAATTTTCGTAGATCCAAATACCATTGATAGTCTTCTGGGTTAAGTTGAAACATCTCCATACTTTGGACGAGTTCATTGTAGTCATCGATTCTTTGGCCTCCACCTGCAATTTCGCCCTGACCATCAGGTGCAAGAAGATCAGCTGACAATGTTAATTCCGGATCAGATGGATGGGGTTTATGATAGAAAGCCTTGCTCTTCCGAGGATAATACTTGATGAAGAATGGAGAATCAAACTCCTTACTCAACACCCTCTCCTCATCAGCTCCTAAGCCATCTCCCCACTCTATCTTCATGTCAAAGCTTTGCAATCTTTCAACAGCTTCTGAGTAAGTAATTCTTGGAAAAGGAGGTTTTGGAGGAGTGAACTTTGCACTTAAGAGATTGAATTTTTCTTTACAATCTTCAACAATCTTAGAGAAGATGTGTGCCAGTAACTCCTCTTGAACACACATGATGTCTTCAAGATCTGCATTTGCAACTTCAGCTTCAATCTGCCAAAACTCTGTCAAGTGTCTTCTAGTTCGACTTAATTCTGCTCGAAAACTCGGCTCGATGGAATAAACCTTCTCAAAAGACATAATTGCAGTCTCTTGGTAAAGCTGGACACTTTGGGATAAGAAGGCTTTTCGCTTAAAGTATTTGACAGGAAAGAGAGTTGCACCTCCCTCGCACGCAGCGGTGATAAGGATTGGGCAGTGAACCTCGTGAAACCTCTTCTCCTTAAACCATTCTCTTGCTGCATCGCTGAAGGCTGATCTAATGGATAGTATCGCAGCCACTTTTGGGCTCCTTATGTGCAGATGCCTCTTATCCAGAAGTAGCTCCTTGCCCACTCCTAATTTTATCGGGTATTCCTCTATTGAATTGGCTACGAGGCGAAAATTTGTGCACTGCACTTCCACTCCTCCTGGAGCTCTCGCATCTGCATGAACGTCACCTTCTACAACAACGGAAGCTTCCAGAGTAGCCTCAGTTGCTTTCTTAAACCCTTCATCACTAACCATCCCCTTTTTAACTGTGACCTGAAGGAGACCTGTTGAGTCACGTAAAGTTATGAATATCAAGTTGCCATGAGTGCGCTTCGTATAAACCCAGCCAAACAGAGAAACTTGGTGACCATCAAGCTCAGTACCGACTTCATCAATGTAATGGGTTTTTGTAAATTTATTTGTAAACTCGGAAACCCCCTGGTTTAATATTACATTTTAACAGGTAACAGTTGTATAAGTTATTAACCCTGACATTTTAGGATTGAACAGATACAATTACCATTACGTCGTTGACATTGGTCTGTGTTGGACCTGTCAACATTAAGTCTTTTAAAGGCTTGAAAAAGTTGTATGAATCATTATTTCTAAGAAACTTATCAGCATGAAGGTTAAGTTTCTCTGCTTTATGGATTGTTTGACCATCTATGATCGCTCCAGCAGCATCAGTCACACCATCGACACCATCTGTGCCCATAGAAGCAATTGCAACTCCCCTTAACCCTTGGATATCTCCTGCTGCACTTAACATGGCTTCTTGGTTCCTTCCTCCAACGCCTTTACCTAAAACTGTGACTGTTGATTCTCCTCCAGCGAGTGCCACAACAGGCTTGTCAACGGATTTACTTTTTTGGACAATCTCTTTGGCCTTTTGACCCAAGAATGCTCCCACTTCACAAGCTTCTCCCCTTATTTTAGATGACAGTATGATAGAGTTGAGATGCATCTTTTTCGCTTCTAAATCCATAGCGTTCAAAGCAGTCTCGTTATTCGCGATGATGAAGTTAAACACATTATTGAATAATTGGTTGCCTGGTTTCGGAGTCTCCTCTACTTTGCTTTCAACACCATTCAGAATGTGCCTTTTAACTTTTTTTGGAGCATCTTTCCACAGATCGTATTTTTCCAGAACCTGTTTTGCCTCTTGGTAGGTTGAACTGTCTGGCACAGTTGGTCCTGAAGCTATCGTCCCTAAACCGTCTCCTACCACATCAGAAATCACTAAGCTTATCACTTTTGCTGGATCTGCCTTTAGAGCTAGCTGTCCACCTTTTATAGCAGAAATGTGTTTTCTTACAACGTTTATCTCGTTTATAGTAGCTCCAGAAAGTAGTAGTCTCCGGGTTAGCTCAACTTTATCATTAAAGTCTATGTTTCCTGCAGGGACCGGAAGAAGAGACGACCCTCCGCCACTGATAAGGCATATAATCAAGTCGTTTTTCTGTGTTCGAGACAGCAAGTCCAGTATCTTCCGTGCTCCTTCTTCTCCTTGACGATCAGGGATTGGATGTCCTGCCTCGTTTAGCTCAATCCTTTCAGTTTTAAACAAATTCTTTGTACCTTGAGGTATGTTGATTATGCCTGTTTCAATCTTGGCGCCCAAGATCTCTTCTAATGCTTCAGCCATTGCTCCACTTGCTTTCCCAGCACCAACAACCAACACCCGTACAGTCTCAGTTAAATCAAAAATCCGGTCTTGAACTTGTAATGAGTCATCCTTGACGTTTACAACTGACTTCACAACTTTCCTAGGATCAACAGCGTCTAAAGCATGTTCCAAAAGGTGAAGACAAATCCTCCTT
>JAGMEO010000084.1 GCA_023128135.1 Candidatus Bathyarchaeota archaeon
TGCCTTCCTGAAAATTACAGCAGTTATTTTTTCATCAATTTGCATGAGCGTTTTCCTAAAACATTTCATGTGGCTCTTGTTAACGAAGAGGTAGTGGGTTATATTATGTGTAGAATAGAAGTTGGTCTTTCTGAGTTAGGAAAATTAAGCTTGGCGAAAAAAGGGCATATAGTATCATTGGCGGTGCTACCTGAATATCGTGGCATGAGGATTGCTTCAGCATTAGTAAAGGAAGCATTAAAGGGCATGACTGAATACAAGGTAAATGAATCATTCTTGGAAGTTAGAGCTAGTAATCATCCCGCTATAAATCTATACAAGAAATTTGACTTCATACCTAGAAAAACAATTCCCAGCTACTACCGTGATGGGGAAAATGGTTTAGTTTTGAGTAAAAAATTCTGACCTTTCTTAATTATGTCAAGGGTGATTTATCGGTCTTCTAGTATTGAATACTTGGAATAAAGGATCACTCGAGTGATATTTTGTTATTTAAGCTATTAACCCTTCAAACACAATACTCTTTGATCAAGAAAAAGGTATAACTGCTGGATAATTTTAAAGGTATGTAACTTGTACAATGTAAAGGGATTCATGAATGCCTCAAGTCAAAGAAGTGGTTTCGGAAGAGAACAAGAATATCAGATATGGTGCTTACTTCGCTTTTGCTGGAGGAACTGCAGCTATAATACAAACGCTCATAGGATTTCCTCTGCAAGAGGCATTTTTTGAATTGTATTTAAATCAGACAATGGATAGCGCAGTCGCTTGGGGAAACTTAACAATGTTCTCAAGCGTTTTAGCGGTTGTCATTGGTGTTTCATATGTTATGATTAGTTTAGCACTTTATTCTGGCAGTGAGAAAATCAATCTAAACTTGTCAAGTTTATTAAGTTACATAGGATTTGCTGCTGGTATTGTACGAATTCTGTCTGGCCTTTATATCGGTTACGTTGGTTTTTTGGCGAGAGACATAGGTGCTGAAGTTATTGAAAGTCTATATGCTTACATTCAATCTCCAATTACGCTTGTCTTTACAATTATTGGTCTAGCCTGGTTGATTACTACTGCTTTTGCTTTCATTAGAATGGGAAGAGCATTAAATATGAATATAGGAACAGCTGCAGGCATACTTCTGCTTGGATCAATGATTTTAAGCATTATCTTTCCTATCGCGGTAAATCTTGTAATAGGAATGGCATTGATTTTTGGTGGCGTAACATTACTACGCATTTCGAATCTTTAAAGAACCCACAGAAGAAGTTCGTCAATTAAACTACAATTCTTTCTTTAGAGTCTTCATCTTCTTTTCTAAAATTTTAGTCTAAGCTCTGATTTTTTTCCATCGTATTCAACGAAGGATTTTTTAAACCACATAATTGTTTTATCGATCTCTACAATTCTTTTATTGAAAAATTGGCTATCATCTCTGGACTAGTAACCTATTGTCACAATCCTATTAGACTTCTTTGAAGAGCTTGTATAGAAAATCTGATCGATTTCAACAAGTTAAGCCAATCTCTTTTTTCTTTGAAGAAAAAGCCTCTAATTGCTTGAGCACGGATTGACAATCAGCGATCTATTTTTCCTCTGACAAAACTTACACCGTCACCGTGGGCGCAATCAAGACTGAGCAGATATTAATTTTAATTTTTTAATAGTCTTATTTCCCCAAAATAGATTAGAGCTTTATCACTTTTTCCTCTCTGATTTTGTAGGTTATACCACTTGTCTCACTGAAATATTTGACTTGGTTTCTTTCTACCATAACATGCAAAATGTACTCAAGCATTTTTTCGTCCCAATTTATCTCAAAACTATCTAAGAGCCCTCTTTTAACTTCATTTAGCTTCCACTTCCTCTCTTTAGCAGCACTCATGAGTCGAACGATGAGTGTGCTTGTGTCTTCAATCCAGTTCCAAGGATAAATGAACCAAGTCCAAATCTTGACTTCTTCAGCAAAGTAGTCAGGTTTGAACTTTGATTCAGGTATGTACTGCAAAGTAGCCACTTTCATCCTTAATGGTTTCATCTTGGCCAAGTAGTCCGTGGATACGATTAGACTTTTTCCTGTGTCAGTAATGTCATCTAAGATGAGAATTCTTTTTTTACTAAGATCTGCCTTTAATGGATACTTGATCGTTGCCTCATCTTTGGTCTTCCCTGTTTCAATCCAGTGTTCAACCTTCAAGCTAATAAGATCAGTAATACCCAAAAAATCACACATTAACCTTGCTGGAATAGCCCCACCCCTCGCTAAACCCACTATTGTAGTAGGTTTAAAACCTGAACTCTTAACTTGTTCCGCTACATATTTGACCATGTCGTGTATTTCTTCAAAAGTCACAATCTTACACTTCATTTTAGTATCAGGCAAAATTTTGTCACCACATCAAACCTTCATAGATTTCATTTGTAATTACTTAAAATTATTGATCAAAAAGAGATCAATATTATATGACATTAGAAATA
>JAGMEO010000085.1 GCA_023128135.1 Candidatus Bathyarchaeota archaeon
ATATTTTTTTAATTGACCATTCTTGGAATTTTCCACAACACTCATACATCTTGACATGCATATTTTGATTGAGATCGTATTCTTTAACAATTTTCTTCACTTCTCTTTCACATCTTGGACATCGTGCCACTTTTAGACCTCACTCATCATTTCTGCTCATCAAATTTTCACTAAAACATCTACAACTCAAGAAATTCTTCTTTTAAGTATTGGCCTCTTCTGTTTCAAGATATCCAATAAAATATGATTTTAGGTTTATAACACATAATTGATTTCAATTACCATGCGTATACGGTAATATGTGAATAGATATTCGCGCACGCGAAAAGGTTTAAATCTTGACTGTAAATTTATTGTATTTCTGGTGGTTCACAAACTCTAAAAAGTTAAAAATAGTGAACTAACCCTCACAGCGGGGTAGGGTAGTCAGGTTTAACCCGCAGGGCTCATATGCTTTTCTGGGGAAACCCTGAAATCAGTAGTTCAAATCTACTCCCCGCTACCACATGTTTTCTATGAAATGGGCTCATTTTGGGCTTGTTTTGGTTATAGAGGTGCTATGAACCCTGTTTTTTTTCTGCTATTTTAAGTTTCATTTTTAGGTTTGAACTAGCAAATTTTCTTTTTCACTAATCTAGGAATAGGCTCTGGTCAGACAAGTTCTAGGTGGCAGAGTTTTTCTAGTTGATTAATTACTTTTTCCTTATCCTGTTCATGATAGCTGGTTGTGGCAAAGATTCCTTTCCAGCTATTCAAGAAAGTGGCTTTTCTAATTTCAGGAATTAATCTCTGTTCTATTTTCGCTTTAAAAATTCTTGGATAAGGCAGTATTTGATTAACTCTATCTGTAAGTCCGGATGGGACACCATTCTCATGGATGAGTGAGACTGTGTCTCTTATGTCCGAAGGCCTTGACGAAACAACCTTCATGATGAAATAGTCTAAATAACTTGGAACAGATATGGCTATGCTTTCACCGGCTATAGGAATTGATACGACCTTACTATCATCAATCATTTGCTTATCTATCAGAATCGCTTCTTCAGTTGCTCTTCCTCTTATCTCTCCTTCCATGAAATCTATGGATACTTTGATCCTTACCTTGTTTTGCTGTAGGAGTTTTACCCCTCTCATGAATCCATAATTCTCATGTCTTTCTTCATCTTCAACAGAATAGCTCTCAGGTAAGTCAGCTTTCAACCAGTTCAAGTTCCAACCATTCTTCTTTCTCATCATAAAATCGCAATCTCTCGTGAACCTTGAAAAGCCGATGAAAGCTCTCAGCGCGTATCCACCAATAAGAATGAGCTTTGGGCTGGTGAATCCCTTTGTTCTATTGGAAAGGTTGCTGATTGTCTCCAAAAGATCTTCCTCTCTTCGCTTCATCGCTTCTATTACCTTAGGCAAACTCCATCACCTTCTCAACCGCTTCCTCAACTAACTCCTTGATATCATCTCGCGTCGATTGGGTAGTTTTCACATCGAACACTTTCTTTTCCAATTGTTTGTTGAACAAACTGCAACCATATCTTATGGCGTTCCAAGCCCTTGTGTCAGTTCCAGATATCCTCTTCCATCTCGCCAACTTCCGTACCTTATCGAATGAGACACCGCCCCTTCTGAAGTACAATGTTGCAAAGGCGTCTAAGAAGGCCCAGTCTGCTATGCAGTTTACTAAGCATGACTCTGGTGTTTCAATGCACAATTGGTCAATTTCCTCGTATTCATACGACACTTTATCGCAGTGTTCGACTTCAAAGTTCCAACCTCTTTCCTCACCGAACTTTTCTAAGGCCTTCTTGTATGAAGCGGATTCAACAGCTAAGCGGTAGACGTCTCTGTGAACAAAATCATAGTTCCATATGCTCGCCGCGGTCTGCTTTATAACCACTTTAAATCTCTTGTCGCGAGCCAAGAAATCCCATACGTCTCTCTGCTCTTTGGGTACGTAGTACCAGCCCCAATAGACTCGTTTCACTTCGCCCAACTTTTCTAATCGATGCAAATACTCCTTGGCTCTAGCTTCAATCTTCCTGGCTTCGCTAACCTTGAACAAGCTCCCCTTCCATCTTTCCCTCAAGGCTGCGCTGAACCGTTCTAAGTACATCAAGTCACCTTTAATATTATAATGGCACGTTAAATATTTAAAGCTATGTCACCTTTTAAACTGAAACGGCACAGAATCAAGCCATGAAAAGGCATGTAAAGGAATGGATTTATTCAAGAAGAGAAAAACTACCATCTTCTTAAGATGATCATTTGCATCTTAATCACGAATGGCAAAAAGATCCAATACTCATCCAACAATTCGATTGATTGATTTAACAGAAACATGTAAAAATGAAAACGCTAGTGTAAACGCTGTTATAGGGCTACTCCCCGCTACCATTCTTTATGTGGGCTAAAAAATATTATTTTTGAGAATTTTTAAATAAG
>JAGMEO010000086.1 GCA_023128135.1 Candidatus Bathyarchaeota archaeon
GGAAAAAACATTTGAGAAATTTGCATCAATTAAGAAATATCGTTCAACATCAAGCTGATGTTCCTTCATATGATATGATACTAAAATACAAAAACTATGTTGAAGCGTTTTTTAAAAAAATTTATTTAAAGGAATTTAAAATAGATTTTTCTGCTCTAAGTCTTGCTTCTTTAATAAAACATAAGAAATTCAGAAAAAATGTAAAAAAAGCTGAAGAACATTTTGAGAAAAAAGCCTATGAAAAAAGTATCGCTGAGTGTTTAACTGTTTTTAATAACGCAATTAAAAACCTTAATTTTGTTTATAAAGCTGGTTATTTATTAGGACACTTTTCAGTTCCAATGATATCGCTGATTAGTGAAAAACAAGAAAAAGAGTATTATCAACAATTTGAAGATAAGGAAGTACAAAAATTAGCAAAAGATTTTTTGAGTTTTCTTAAAGATACAATACAAAGTGTAACAACAATGCAGTTTCTGGGAGATCTGAGAGGTAAATGTTCAAAGTTTTTAGAGATATCAGCTCTTCCAGAAAATAAATTAACAAAAGAAGATGCTCATTTCTCATTAGATTTCATTATTACTTTTATTTTGAGATGGGAAGAATCAGGACTATTTCATTCATCGCTAAAAAACAATTTTGAATAATCCTGAACCACTATCAAATCATTTAAAAAATGGGGGTTTGCGGGAGATATCACCAGCGATGTGAAGGTCAGCGATAACTTTCATTTTTGGATTCAATTAATAAATCAGTTTATAATCGTGTGCAACGGGTATTTCATTTATATTTTTATATACTTTAGTGGTTAATGAAGAATACTTGAAGTGAGTGGTTTTATTATGAGTGTCATGGATGCGATAAAGACTAGAAAGAGTGTTCGTAGCTTTTTGGATCAGCCCGTTGAGGATGAAAAGTTGAGAACTATTCTTGAAGCTGGTAGGCTTGCACCTTCTGCTTCAAATCGTCAAGAATGGCGATATGTGATTGTACGTGATCGTGAGACAAGAAAAAAGTTGGCTGAAGCAGCAAATTGGCAGACATTTGTTGGTGAAGCTCCCATTGTGATTGTCGCATGTGCTGAGACAGATAATCACGTTATGGATTGCGGACAACTTTGTTACCCTATAGATGTAGCTATTTCTTTGGATCACATGGCTTTGGTTGCCGCTGAGCTGGGATTGGGTACTTGTTGGATTGGAGCATTTAATGAAGAGAAAGTAAAGGCGATTCTTGACATTCCAGAAGAAGTACGGGTTATAGAGCTTATGCCACTGGGTTATCCTGTTGATTCAACGACAAAAATAAAGAACCGTCTGCCTTTAAACATGATCGTTAAGTATGAGCGCTGGTAGTGTGCTAAGCTAAAGGTCTTAGACTTTTATGTTCAGAAACTTTGTTAGTAGAAATCCTATTATAAAAGTTAAAGCTGTTACACCGAGACTGATCAACGCCATCTCCAGAAACCTCTTTTTGAAAGGCAGATCCTTCGCGACTGAAATGTAAAATGTGAATATGAAGATGATTACAATAGCGTTGAAGACTGTAATCCCAAGGCACAATAAGAGGTCTGTGAAAAACATGTATGGTGATATAAGAATAAAAACTGTGAGAACATAAGCTGATCCTGTGTACATTGAAGCTTTGAAAGGGTTTTTTGAACTATCTTCAGATTTTATTGAAAGATACTCTGAAGTAGCCATAGATAATGAGGCTGCTATACCTGTGATTAATCCCGTTATTGCAATCAAACGGGTGTCTTGAAAAGCAAAAGTGAATCCAGCAAGAGCACCTGTGAGTTCCACAAGTGCATCGTTCAATCCTAAAATCATTGAACCAATATATTGCAGACGCTCCTCATCAATTAGACCTATTAGTTCATTCTCATGCACATCTTCGTCTTCAACAATAGATTTTGCATCAGGAATAGATCTAGAGATTTTATTGTAGGTTTCTTGAGCTTGTTCTTCACCTTTCTCCATTAACTTTATTCCAAATGTTAATCCGAAAAGTCGGGAAATCATGTAATACAACCAGATCTTCCATCTGTCTGGAGGTACTTCTTTTTTTGTGTATTTTTTCCAGAAATGATAATGCCGCAGTTCATCATTAGAGATTTGTCTCAGAATCTTCTTATGTTTTGGATCCTTCATTGATTGAGATAATTTCTTGTAAATGAAATGTTCAGTGATTTCATTTTTTTGAGCAGTTAGAATGATGCTTTTTACTCTATTATCCAAGGCTTTAACTACCGTGATTTGAACTAACTAAAAGTTACTATTATTAAATTTTACATAGATTTGAGACTAGTTAAGAATGGCAGTTTTTCATGAGAAAAAGAAGCTTCAGACATGATCCTAAACATAACGGGAAATTTAGAAAAAAAAGGGGAAAAACCCATTCTTGTATTGAATAATCC
>JAGMEO010000087.1 GCA_023128135.1 Candidatus Bathyarchaeota archaeon
TTTAAATAAGGCTGTCAGCAGGGGGAACGGCTGATGTCTTATGTCTTGGTATCTTCGCCGGATGAGCCGCGAGTGGGTTGAAAAACACCCGTCTATTAGGAAGATGTCTGATAATATTACCGGTTTCAGAAGAATGGGTTCTCCAGCGATTATAAACGGTTACATTTTGTAAGTACGTTGCTTTATTGAATACCTTAGGTTATGTGATCTGGAAGAAGTCTTAGAGAAGACTAAGAACGGTGAAATTGATGCTTTCAAGGCTTTGGATGGACAAGGAACTGGGTTCATTGATCATTCTCTAAAGAGGTATGTAGATCATTTTTCCATAATTTCTTTAAAGTACGAAATTATCCGACTGGAGCGACTGGCAACCAAGAACCCGAAATCCTCTAGGTTATTCGCTATGTTATCAGTTGTTATGATGCCTACAAGCTTGTCTCCATCCATGATGGGTACATGCTTGATCTTGTTCTTTTTCATAAGCTCAGCGACATCGTACATCACATGTTTGTTGATATCAGCAGTGATCACTGGCTTAGACATTATATTTGAGAGCTTAGTGGTGTTTAGGTCCATTGTCTTGGCCAAGCATCTTTTCACTAGGTCCCTCTCGGTCACTATCCCCACCACCCTTTCATCCTCGGTCACTACAATCGATCCGATATCTTCTCTAGTCATCACCTCAGCGACCTCGCGCACTTTGGCGCTGGGACTCAGTGTAGACACATTCTTGGTCATATAATCGAAAATATCATATTTGATATCTACCATTTTTTCATTCTCCTATTCTGGCTTAGTCTTGTTCACTCAATTTTTTACAAGTCTTCAATATCAAGTCTTCCCAATAAATCTTAAGGATGAAGTTTTCTTATTTACTCCTGTGATGTGTACGTGGAGACGCGTTTATGTTATTTTTTGTGTCTTAAAACTCGATCGATCGGTTTTTCTTAATAGACATTAAATCTTTTACTCTAATTCCTTGAATAAGAAAAAATCAAATCTAAGATTTCTATCGTTTCTCATGAAAAGATTCTATTAAATATTTAAAAGAATATAACTATGTGTTGAATGGCAAGATTTCTTCTTTTGGAGCTAACTCAAACGGCTCAAGATATTTTCTCAGAATCTTTGGTACAATAACTCTTCCATCTTCTTTTTGGTAGTTTTCAAGAATAGCACAGATTCCCCTAGAAGTTGGAATAGCTGTACTATTAAGTGTGTGAGGGTACTTCATTTTCCCGCTTTTTTTATCCCGGTAATTAAGATTTGCTCTGAAGGCTTGCCAGTCTAGGCAGTTAGAAGTGGACACCACTTCTCTGTATTTTCCTTGTGCTGGAAACCACACTTCAAGATCATATTTCTTGAATGCATGGTCGCCCAGTTCACCAGTACACATACTCATGACTCTATATGGTAGTTCCAGTCCTTTCCAAAGTTCTTCAGCATTGCCTATCAATTCCTCATAATATTTCTGGTTGTCGTCTGGATGACTGAAAACAAACTGTTCAATCTTATGAAATTGATGCACTCTAAAAATACCTTTCGTGTCCTTGCCATGAGCACCAGCTTCTTTTCTGAAACACGGACTCCACCCAACGAGTTTAATTGGCAGTTCATCTTCTTCAATTATTCTGTTAATGTATAATCCGAGAAGTGGATGTTCAGATGTGCCAATGAGGTAAAGGTCCATGCCTTCGATTTTGTAAATCATGTCTTTAAAAGATTCAAAATCTAATGCTCCCATTAACACGTTTTTCCTCAGCATGTATGGAGGTATCACCCAAGAGTAACCTTGCTTTGTCATGAAATCAATAGCGTATGAAGATAAAGCGAAGTCAAGGTAGCATATTTCATCAAAAATATAGTAAAACCTAGATTGCGCTATGGTTCCAGCTTGTTTTGTATCACCTTTTTTTAGGATATTTTCTAACATGTCTGCGTGATTTATCAGCTTCCATGAGATTTCTTGATATTTGACTTCAATTTCCTTTTCTCTTGTTTCTCTTAAAAAGGCTTTCACATGTTCAGTCTTAACTTTAGGTTTTCCCCAATATCTTACTGGCATGTTTTCTTCTTCTGAAAATCCTTCAGGAACGTTGTCAGAAATGATATTTGGTAATTTTAGCAAGTGATCTTTGTACTTTTTCTTAGAGTTTCTTAATTTTGCTTCCAGATTTTTTATCTCTTGTTTTAAACTCTTTCCTTTCTCTATTAATTGTCCAACCTGAACTGGCTTCTTTTTTATCTCTTTAGTTAGTTTATTTAATTCAGCTCTTTTCAGCTGAGTCTGTCTCAATATCTTCTTATATTTTGACTCGTATTCAAAAAAATCTTTAATTAATCTTTGAGACTTTCCTCTCTTCTTGAGAAATAGCCTGTATTTTTCTGGATTCTGTCTAATGGTCT
>JAGMEO010000088.1 GCA_023128135.1 Candidatus Bathyarchaeota archaeon
GAAACTTGATGAAGAAGTGGAGTAATATCATCAGGTTTTCTCAATCTACCAATGTTAACTGCGATTTTTCCCAGATTTTTTCTAAAATTTTTGGCAGCTCTGCTTGGCTTTTCAACTTCAGTTTCAAACTTCAATTCTTCCCTGATTTTTTTTGCCAAGATCCAACTCTCAAAAACAAATTTTTCATAACCTTTCTCTTTTAGCTTTACTACTAACTTCAATAACTCTTCAATAATCCTACCATCCCTAATGTTCATGATCTTGTTTGCTGTTTCATGGATGTCCTTCGGAAATACGACGTAACTAATCATCTTGTTCTTTTCATTGAAGCCAAATACTCCAAGAGTACTCTCAACTATGAAAGCTTTCAATAACCAGTTCCTCACTACTATCTTTAACCTTTATCAGAGCGTTTGAATAAACTTTCTGGAGCATAAGGAGTTATAGCTGATGCCTAATTTGATGGTTGATCTAGCTGGATTAAAGCTAAGAAATCCAACCATGCTTGCAGCGGGAGTTATGGGTATTTCAAGTTCACTTATGAGACGAGTGGCTAAAGCTGGCGCAGCCGCTGTGGTTACAAAGTCGATAGGAGTTGAACCACGTTTAGGCTATTCAAATCCAACGGTAGTCGCTGTTAGATGTGGCCTCATTAATGCTATGGGGCTTTCCAACCCTGGAATCAGAGCCTTCACTAATGAGATAATGTTATTAAAACAGTTCAAGGTTCCTGTTGTTGCTAGCATTTTTGCTGGTAATTCAGAGCGTTTTTCTCAATTAGCTCAATATGTTGAGAAAGCTGGTGCAAACGCCATTGAACTAAACGTATCATGTCCTAATGTTGAAGGTGTTTCTCAGATATGTCAAGACACAAGTCTTCTTTTCAAGGTCGTTGAAGCAGTGAAATCTGTCACTTCTGTACCTATTATAACAAAGCTTTCTCCTAATGTCACAGACATCGTACATGTTGCTAAAGCTGCTGAAGAAGCTGGTTCTGACGCTGTAACTGCAATAAATACTGTTCGTGCAATGGCAATAGAAATCGAAACTGGAAGACCAATCTTAGCAAATAAAATAGGTGGCTTATCAGGTCCAGCAATAAAGCCAATAGCGGTCAGGTGTGTCTACGAGATCTCAAGAGCATTAAAAATACCAGTTATAGGATGTGGAGGCGTAACATGCTGGCAAGACGCTATTGAACTACTGTTGGCTGGAGCTAAAGCAGTCCAGATCGGTACAGCTATCAAATACAAGGAACTAGGAATATTCAATGAAATCGTTTCTGGAATAAAGAAATATCTTGAAGATCGAGGGTACAGGAAGGTAGATGACATTGTTGGGCTCTCCCATCAGTATTGACAAAATTAGAATTGTAAAAATAATTAAGGAAAAGATCGAAGTCACTGGTATAAAATCCCTTTTCTTCAAGGATAAGCTCTGCTATGATGCTAATCCTGGGCAGTTCCTTATGGTCTGGGTATTGGGGGTTGATGAAGTTCCAATGAGTTTATCCTCAATAGCAATCAACAATTTATCCAGTATAACCATTGCAAAAATAGGAGATGCAACCAACAAGTTACACTCTATGACACTTGGAGACAGATTCGGAATAAGAGGACCTTATGGAAACGGCTTCAAACTCATAGATGGAAAAGCATTGATAGTTGGCGGTGGAATTGGCCTTGCCCCACTGATGCCACTAACAAAAGAATTGATCAAAAAGGGAGTTGAATTCACTTTAATCGCAGGAGCGAAAACAAAGGCAACACTTCCATTTAAAGACACGATTAACACACTCCAAAAAAACCATGAAGTCTGTGTGACCACAGATGATGGGAGCTATGGGACATGTGGAACTACAACAGATCTTGTCGAGGATTACTTAACTAAGAAAAGGTTTGATATGGTTTATACTTGTGGTCCTGAAAATATGATGTGGAAGGTTTTCCAAATCGCAGAAAAATGTAAGACGTTAGTTCAGGCTAGTTTAGAACGACATATAAAATGTGGGTTGGGATTATGTGGCCACTGTGTTATTGACCCCCTTGGCTTAAGAATATGTAAGGATGGCCCTGTCTTCTCTAGTGAGGTCTTAAGAGAAGCAACAGATTTTGGGAAACATTCAAGAATCCCTAACGGTAGGAAGATTCCAATCGGAAAGGTTAAAACATTTAAATAGTCAACTAGAGATGCTTTTCTAGAGGTGTCAGATTATGCCAACTCATGGTTCCTTAACAAAAGCTGGAAAGGTCAGGAGCCAAACACCAAGAATTGAATCGCAAGGTAGGAAGAGCACAATTCCAAGGATTAGAAATAGAAAGAACTATGCTAAACTAATTTCTAATCAAGACAAGTTTGGTAGAAACCGCCGGCGCAGGCGCCGCCGTTAACTTTACGGTTTTGG
>JAGMEO010000089.1 GCA_023128135.1 Candidatus Bathyarchaeota archaeon
TTGAGTATTATATTCAATCGATTTACCCGTATAACTAGTATATTTATGAAGACCTGCGAAGACAATGGCTTGCATGCTCAAGACTTCCTTGGGTAAATCCAATAATCCATTGTTGTCTAAGATGTTTGCTTCGCATCCCATCAAGACTTCGACATCAAAAAGCTTCTTTGGTACACGTCTTGTAACATAAAAATACAGTTTCGTAGGACCACCTAGGACAGCTGGTCCATGATCTGTAATTCCAATCATCTCTAAACCTTTTTCTTGAGCGGCTTTAGCCAACTCGTAAACTGTGTTAAATGCGTGTCCACTTGCAATGGAGTGAATGTGTAGGTCTATCTTAAGCATATTATTACATCTTCTCATGTTAGTTCGATGTGAAAATTGAGATATACATGCTTTATCTAAAGATCTTTTTGGTTTCTAGCATCCTAAACTTGAATGAATTAGATTACTAAAGTTTATTCAATATGAATAAACCAATACACAGTCTCATTTTATTTTGGTCAAAAACTTCCTTGAGAGTTTGTACACATCATTAGTTGTTGCCGCGTTTAATGCTTCCTTAGCTAGCTCTCTTGCATCACTGATCTTAATTGATCTAATGATCTTCTTCACTTCTGGTATTGACATGGAGCTCATACTGAACTCATCTAATCCTAGCCCTAGAAGTATTGGAGTTGCGATTGGTTTTCCCGCCATCTCTCCACACATTCCAGTCCATATACCTTTCGAGTGGGCTGCGTCAATCACATTTTTTATTAAATGGAGAACAGCGGGATGTAACTCGTTAAAAAGATAAGTAACCCTTTCATTCGTTCTATCCACTGCTAAAGTGTATTGTGTTAAATCGTTCGTGCCTATGCTGAAGAAGTCAACTTCTCTGGCAAATGCATCTGCTATTACAGCAGCTGATGGCACCTCAACCATAATGCCAATTTCCACATTCTCTTTGAAGGGCACCTTCTCATTTTTTAATTCCTTCTTTACGTCTTCAAGGATCTTCTTTGACTTTCGCACTTCCTCGACACTTGATATCATCGGAAACATTATCTTCAAATTACCATACTGACTAGCCCTCAAGATTGCCCTGAGTTGTGTTTTGAATATGTCTGTTCTATCAAGGCTTATCCTTATGGCTCTCCATCCCAGAAATGGATTCAACTCTTTTGGCATATCCAAGTAAGATGGTGGTTTATCTCCCCCAATATCTAGAGTCCTAACGATTACTGGTCTTTCTCCCATCTTCCTTGCTATTGTCTTGTACGCTTCGAACTGTTCTTCTTCTGTTGGCAGGGAACGTCGCCCCTGATACAAGAACTCTGTTCTTAGGAGACCAACTCCTTCAGCGCCATTCGCTAACGCGTTTGCGACTTCGTCAGGACTACCTAGATTAGCTGCAATCTCGATTCTAACTCCATCAAATGTCTCTGCTGGTAAATCTTTTAGTTTTTCAAGTTCTTTTCTGCGGTGCTCTAATTCCAGCATTTGATCTTTGTATCGGTTGATTGTTTCTTGATCGGGCTTAATAATTACAGTTCCACATCCCCCATCAACAATAACCAAGTCACCAGTTTTCACTTTCTTTGTCACGTCTCCTAAGCCCACGACTGCGGGGATTCCATACTCTCGTGCGATGATTGCAACGTGAGAAGTGACGCCACCCATGTTCGTGGCAAAACCAATTACCTTGGACTTATCTATGTTGATGGTGTCAGAAGGGGTGAGACTGTCAGCTATCACAATTGTTCTTTTATCTAGATCTGCTAAAGATTTGAATTCCTGTCCAAGTAAATTCTTGATCAGTCTTTCTCCTACATCTTGAACATCTATAGCCCGCTCCTTCATGTATTGGTCTTCCATCCGTTCAAACATTGCAATGAATTTTTTCACAACCTCATCTACAGCTGCTTCAGCGTTTACTCTGGATCTGATTTTATTCTTCGCTTCAGTTATTAGGGCTGGATCCTGCAACATTAGCATGTGTGCTTCAAAAATTTTAGCTTCTTTATCTCCAATCTTCTTAACTGCTTCATCTCGAAGCTTATCGAGTTCTTTTTTAGATTTCTCGATGACATCGTCGAGCCTTTTTAATTCAGTTTCAACTTCTTTTTCATCGATTGTTCGACGTTTAAATTTCAGTTCCTTCTCATACACGAAGGCTTTTCCTATAGCAATGTTTGGAGACGCTGAAACCCCTTTCAACATATTAATAGTTACTCCTTATCTGAACTTTAATTTATATCAATAAAATATGACCTTTTAAAAGAGTTTTTCAACCCAAATTCTCTCTGAGAAACTAATTTAAAGTGCTTTTTATAGGATGATTGAGTTATCATGCAGTCTAATTCTGAAATCGTCAAACACATTACTATATTCCTCTTC
>JAGMEO010000009.1 GCA_023128135.1 Candidatus Bathyarchaeota archaeon
CGTTTTTTAACTTCTGATTGGTAATAATGCCTAACACTTGCAATTATTTTTGATTGTATGGGTGGACTTCTTAATACCCTTGGTCTCCATTTTGTAGTTTTAATTATTTTTTGTAAAGCTGTGCTATTTTTACCTGTTATGAGACTAGGCTTTTTAACTTCAATAATGACCTCTCCTACAGTTGAATCGAATTCAACGTTGGTAATCTCTGTTTTATCTGAAATTATAGATTGAACATGCTTCCGAGCTTCAGGCTCAGAAAGACGAACTGAAGGGTCAGAGCGGATAACGATTCGCTTTCGAAGGATGCTTACAAGATCTGTTATGATGAAACTGTTCTCAACTAAGACCTCTGGTTTTTTAGCGTAAATAGCTAGCCTTGGGCCTTCAAACTCTATACGACTAACCTCTGCCTCTTTTGGAATATTTTTCAGAATAGCGTTTCTTATCTTAACTTGAGTCTCGTTAAAAGGCAATATAATATCCTCTGAGATGTTTAATTGAGTTTAAGCCTCTAGGAACTTGGTCTTATCTTGATCTGATAGCTCTTTATAGCCTTCTTTAGTTACAGTTGCAACGTCAAAACTATCCCCACTTCCTATGTCTCTTTTCATAGCCGACCAGACTGCTTTGACTACTAGGGGAATTCCCTCTTGAACTGATAAACTCTCTGTGTATTCAGCCTCAAGTACTCCATAAGCCACAGGTGACCCAGAGCCTGTTGAAACCATTTTTTCTTCAATAACACTACCAAAAGGATCTAAAGCATATATGCGTGGTCCACTGTCATCGATCCCACCAATTATGGCTTGCATGACCAGCGGAAAAGCTCGAGATGAATATAAAATGTTTGAAGCCAACCTTGATAAAGATTTCACAGGAAAAGCCCGATCTTTCTCTAAGCGATAAAGCTTAGCGTTAGCCTGCAAGATGTTCACAACATTCTGTGCATCTGCAACAACACCTGCGATTGTCATAGCAAGATGATCGTCAATCTTGAATACTTTCTTACCTTTTTTATGTGCTACTAGATAACCCATCGTAACTCGGGTATCGGTAGCTATAACAATACCATCTTGGCAGACTATTCCCATCGTGGTTGTACCTTTAAGTACTTTTAAAGTGTCTTCGTTCATCGCTGGCTCATTCAATTGATTAATTTTCCCTCAGAGTATCTTTTTAAAAGAATGATCATAGAAGTAGAGGGTAAACATCTTATTCCAGAGAAGCCTTAACTTAAAAATATTTCGAAACCTTTTCTTGGATTTTAGATAATGAAAACGTTGGTTAAATAGATTGATGACGGATGCCCATCGTATACAACTGCCAAGAGAAGTTCTTATTGGACGTGGAGTCTTAAAGAAGATTGGAACAGCATGTCAAGGACTTGGTTTTTCTTCTTCAGCATTATTACTGACAGGGCCAAAGACATACTACATAGCTGCGAAGGAGACCACTATTTCTCTGGAAAAAAACGGATTCGATGTTGAAAATTTAATTGTTGAATCTTCTGAAATGAAGTACGTTGTTATGGCTGAAAAAAAAATTTTAGAACATCATCCTGAAATTATTTTAGGTGTTGGTGGAGGGAAAGTAATTGATGTGGGAAAGATAGCAGCTTCTAGACGAAGTGTACCCTTCATAAGTGTTCCTACAGCTGCTTCTCATGATGGAATTGCTAGTCCAAGGGCTTCGATAAAGGATCTGGATCCCCCATCATCTATTCTTGCTCAAACACCTACTGCTATAATAGCTGATACAGAGATCATTCAAAAATCTCCTTACAGACTTACAGCAAGTGGTTGTGGAGATATAGTATCAAAGTATACAGCGGTTAGAGACTGGAAATTAGCTCATGATCTCAAAGGTCGATATTATGGAGAATATGCGGCTAGTTTATCCATGATGAGCGCTAGGTTAGTGATGCGTAATGCCAAGATAATTAGAAAATCAGAAGAAGGCATAAGCATCGTCCTTGAGGCATTAATAAGTTGTGGTATCGCCATGAGCATTGCTGGAAGCAGTGCACCTTGTAGTGGTGCTGAACACCTCTTCTCTCATGTCTTAGACCAGATTGCGCCAACTCCAGCCTTACATGGTGAACAGTGTGGCGTTGGAGCAATTATGATGGCCTATCTTCACAGAGCCAACTGGAAACATTTGAGAAATAGTCTTCGCAAGCTCAAAGCTCCTACAACTGCCCAAGAACTTGAAATAGAACCAAAATACATCATCGAAGCTTTAACAAAAGCTCACAAGATCAGATCTGATAGATACACAATTCTTGGAAATGACGGTTTAACTGAAGACGAAGCTATTCACCTTGCAAAAGCTACAAGAGTAATTGAGTAGAATAGAAATGCCAAAAGAAAAAGTACTCATCACGTTTATAGGCGTTCATCAAGCAAAAAAAGGCTTCACCTTTATCCACGAAGGACTTTTGAAGAATTGTGAAGAATGCGATTTTTTTAAGGTATGTATGAAAAATTTAGAGCCCGGGCGAATTTATAAAGTTAAAAAGATTCTTCAAAAGAAGTTTCCTTGTAAAGTTCATGAAAATGGAGTTCAGGTTGTAGAAGTAACTGAAAGCGATATAGAAGCATCTATCCAAGAAAGACAGGCTTTCAATGGATGCATTATAACCTTTCAACATCAAGATTGCAATGAGATCCATTGCTCACATTATGAAAAATGTAAAGCAACTGGCTTAAAGAACGGCGATAAATGCAGAATTATCAAAGTAAAAGAGAAACTCACTTGCCCTCTTAAGAAGACTCTTGTTTCCTCGGTTTTACATCGGCTGCCTTCGGACGAGTCTTTTTAAATGTCTCAATGAAACTTACTGTCTTTATCTCAGGAAAGAATTTATAGATGTCATTGACTATTCCCCGTTTCGCGAATTGAAGACCTTCAATATAGAAAGCATCCTTAGGCAATTCGATGTTAGTCTTTGTCTTTGTAACCTTCAAATCAAACTCTTCAGCTTCCACTGAAGGAAGTCTTCGATGAATAATTGCTCGTATTTTTTCTTTTTCGTTCTCAATTACCTTTTTTATTGTAAGATCGTAAATTAGGGTTCTCCCTGCTAATGGAGGATTGAAATCAACCTGTACTCGCCCCGCGCCGACAGATCTGATTACAGCGGATTTTCCACCAACTTCCATTTGCATTCCAGGAATTGGTGTCACTTTTTGTTTTTTGAAGCTTCTTATAGATAGTAATTTGATCTTTTTCGGATCCCTAGGACCAAAGCCTTTCTCAGGGGGAATAGTAATTGTGGATGATTTTCCCACCTTGAGGGTTGATAATGCATCATCTAAACTCTTTAGAACCCATCCTTCTCCAACAACAACGAGCATAGGTTCGTAAGCTCCATTTTCATCAAATGTACCTTTCTCCTTAGCTACATTTTCAATAGTAGTATCAAAAACTTCACCAGTCTCTTTCACCTTAGCTATATAGTCGATTAGAATAAAGTCTCCTTTTCTTATAGGCAAGTATCGATCCCTCTTTGATGTTAGTTGATTTAATATCTAGATTGATAAAAATATTAGGTGGCTCATTACTAGAGCGTGTGATTTTTACTATATTTCTAACTTATATAATTGTCATAAAAAAATCTTTCATTTAACCTACAATACTTAAAATTTACAACTTCCATTTAAGTCAAATTATTAGGAGAAATTACATGATAATTACTCTTCTTTCAGATTTTGGATTACAGGATTCTTATGTAACAGAGATGAAGGGCACTATTTTGACTATTTGTAGTGATGCAACTATTATTGATATTACACATAATGTAAAAAAGTTCAATATCAAAATGGGAGCTTTTATTTTAGCTTCTGCAGCGCCACATTTTCCAGAAGGAACCATACATGTTGCAGTCGTAGATCCAGGTGTTGGCACAAAACGACGTCCCATAATAGTTGAAGCTAAGAACAGGATTTATGTAGGACCAGATAATGGATTGCTGATTTTATCAGCCAAAAATGAAGGACTAAAAAGAGTGATCCATGTAACGAACAAACAATTCTTTCATGAAAAGGTTTCAAAAACCTTTCATGGAAGAGATGTTTTTGCGCCAGTAGCGGCTTACCTTGCAAAAGGAGTTAAATCTTCCAAGTTTGGCCAAGAAATAATAGATTTCATAAAACCAACATTCGTTGAACCTACAATAAACAGAGAGAAGATAAGGGGCGAGATTCTCCACATAGACGATTTTGGGAACCTTATAACAAACATTTCCCAAACAATTCTAGACAAAACTAAAGCATTGAAAAGAAAGCAACTTCAAATTAGTATAGCAAAAAAGAGTAAAATTCTGAGGTTCAGCGGAACATATGGCGATGTTTCGGAAGGGACAGCTTTGATATTAATAGGAAGTCATGGGTTCTTAGAGATTGCAGTTAGTCTAGGAAGTGCAAAAAAAGTATTTAATGCCAAGCTAGGTGACGCGGTCAATGTTCATTTATCTTAGAACATTAAGAAGGGGTGACGGAATAAATCTTACCCAGTAACTTTATTCAAGTCTCTTTATGATATGATAACCAAATTTTGTTTTTATAATGGGTGAAGTCTGTCCTCTCTTAAGAGTAAAAGCTGTTTTCTCAAACTCCTTCATCATTTTTCCTCTACCGAAGAATCCAAGGTCGCCGCCACGCTTTCTTGAAGGACAAAGTGAAACTTCCTTTGCAATTTTTGCAAATTTTTCACCTTTTTTTAAACGCTCGAGAACAGTGTCAGCTTCCTGCTTGGTCTTTACAAGAACATGAGCACAATGTACTTTATTTGACATAGAGATCAAAACTCATGGAACAACAGAGATGTAAGATTAATTCCTGTTTTTTTAAACTTTGTTAGATAAAGCAAGTTCTTTAATTCTTGAAACACCATCTATACTTTTAATGTAAATTGCCACACTTTTTGGAAGTAGTTCCTCCCAGTTGTCATCGTTCAGGATTCTTTTTCTGACTTCAGTCGCTGAATAGATTTCGCGGTGCAAGAATGGTATGTTTTCTACGCGGAAATTTGCTTCTTTGAATAAGCGACAAGTAAGGGGATCATTTGAATATACAACGTCAAAGCGGGGTGTAAGAACACAGACTTCGTTTACCCAGATAGCGTGAGCCTTTGCATCTGGAACTGGAATTATTAAAAATTTCTTTTGATCAAATCCCTCTTCATCTAGGGCAGCTTTTATCATTGTGATACGTTCACCCGCTGTAAAAGGGTTTTCTAATTCATGGCTCAACTGGGAGCTTCCCACAATTATTATTAGTTCATCTACGGATTTTAGTAATTTCTTAACAATCTTAATGTGACCAATATGAAAAGGCTGAAATCTTCCTACAAAAAGTCCTCGTCTCATCTGCTTTTCCATTTAACCACCATGTACATTTTTTTAAATTGATCATATATTTTATGGCACAAAAAGGTGTGTTGGATCAACATATATAACAGAACCCGTTTTTGTTCTAAATTTCACGCCTTCTTTTCTAAGAAGGAGGCACTTTATTTCTAGACCAAGACCATACCCGCCTAAACTTAGATCGTAATATACAACTCGATGACAAGGAACGATTGGCGGAAAAGGATTGCTAGCCATAATATTTCCAACTGCTCTTGCAGCTTTTCTTCTTGATAATGAAGAAGCGATACAACCATAAGTGCTGACAAAGCCATGCGGAATACCAATTACCGTTTCCAAAACCTTTCTTGTGAAAAAGGGGAGATGATTCATTTTTAATTCGAAGTTGAAATTCTCCTTTTTTCCCTCACATATATTACTGATAGCTTTGAAAAGTTTCTTTACATACTCATCCTCTTTTTTTTCCATGATACAATTGTTTAAAGGTATTTTCTCTAACACGTAGCTAACTGCATCTTCTCTGCCTTTAACAGAGAAACTGCAGCATACAATTTGTCCGTTTTCACTTAAAGCTAAAGAGAACCACAATTTTCTTTTTTTACAAGAGTGAATAGAGAGCAAACTGTTTCAACTAACGATACTGTATTAAGCATGAGTTAAAAGTTTAGATTGAGAAAAAATTGATTGAAATAGATGGCTTTATGGGAGAAGGAGGGGGACAAATTATTAGAACAAGCGTGGCTCTTGCGACGCTTCTGGGAAAAAAAATTCACATCTTTAATGTGAGAGCAAAGCGATCTCCAAAAGGTTTCAGACCTCAACACATTATTGGAGTAAAGACAGTTGCAGCTTTAGCAAAAGCAGAAGTCAAAGGGTTGAATGTAGGATCAACAGACTTAGTGTTTATTCCCAAGGCAAGGCTTTCTGGAGAATTTGTTTTTAATATTGGAACAGCTGGAAGTATATCATTGGTTTTACAATCACTAATGCCAACAGCTGCTTTCACATCAGGAAAAGTGAGGTTTACTATAACTGGTGGAACCGATGTGAGATGGAGCCCAACTATAGATTACATCAAGTATGTCAAACTTCCCATTCTAAAAAAAATGGGCTACAATACTACACTATCAGTCTCAAGACGGGGACATTATCCAAAGGGTGGAGGTAAGGTTACCATGGAGATTCAACCTCTTAAAAGAATCGAACCTATTAACATCACTGATTTTGGAAGCGTAAAGAAGATAAAAGGAGTGAGTCATTGCGTAAAACTACCAAAGCACGTTGCTGAAAGACAAGCAAAAGCAGCTACTGCAGTTTTAAACCAAAGCGGTTTTAAAGATGTAATTGTGCCAACAGAATGGTATTCCTCTGAAAAAGACCAACATCTTGGTCCCGGGAGCGGTATTATTCTGTATGCTGAAACTACTTCAAACTCTGTAATTGGAGCTAATGCTCTTGGGGAGAAAGGAAAACCTGCAGAGAAAGTAGGCACCGAAGCCGCAAACAAGTTAGTGAAAGAGTTACAATCAAAAATGCCAATCGATCGACATATGGCTGATATGTTAGTGCCATATATGGCTATTGCAGATGGAGAATCAACCATCAAGGTTTCAGAAATTACTACGCATCTACTTACTAACGTCAAGATTGCTACTCTAGTTGCAGGCGTCAAGTTCAAGGTTGAAGGGCAATTAAAGTTTTCAGGAAAGATTTCAGTTAAAGGTCTTGGCTTAATAAACGATTTTTTCTAAGATTTTTATAATTAACGTCTATAAGCCCAAGGGCTTCTTCAAAGACCTCTTGGACCCCTTTCCCTTCCTTAGCAACAACCTCGTAAACATGATTTGTAAAATCTCTTTTTACTCTCCTAAGAGAGGCTTGGTCAACCAAGTCTATTTTGTTTATGACTTTTACTAACGGAATACCTACGAACATTTTACTGATCTCTCTGAATAGACTTAACTGTCGTTTAAAAGAATAACCACAGGTCTCAGAAGGATCAGTAATAAAGATAATCACATGAGCAAGATGTTTTAATGCAATTATGGCTTGAAGCTCGATAGGGTTTCTCTCTTTTAAAGGCCTGTCTAACAGACCAGGGGTATCGATGATTTGACAATGATCTAACTCTGTTTTCTTATGCCCAACTACAACCCCCTTTGTTGTGAAGGGGTAACTGTTAATTTCTGGTTTAGCTGTAGAAATTTGCTTAACAAAAGTTGACTTTCCAACATTCGCGTATCCAGCTACAACTACCGTTCTAATACTTGGATCAATAGAAGGAAGTTTTCTAAGCTTAGCCCCGGCTTCTTTTAGGAACTCTAAATCTTTTTCGATCTGGAAAATTACAGATGCCATTCTTCCATATGCCTTACGTCTCAAATTGGCTGCACCAATAGATGTCATAACCCGTTTGACAGCCCGTGAGTTTTTCTTAACGAAGCCATTTATCATTTTGACAGCCCATTTCAACGCAGCTAGGCTTTTCTTAAGATTCCCCACACCCACAAGGACATCTGCAAGTTCATAGTAGAATGGGTGAACTTCGTCAAGCCTTGGGAACTTCTTTATAATAGTTTTGAGCTTGACGATTATAGTATGTCCAGCATTTTTTATACGAAACTCTTCTCTTATACGCGCTTTGGCTCGAGGAGATCTTTTAGAGGGAACCGCTACAACAGCTTTCGAAGTTCTACGAAACGCCAAATCGATTAGCTCATCTGCCAGTAGCACCGTGCCTAAGTTACTAAATGGTTGCTTAGCCAAGTCTTTTTCTCCATACGACAAATCCGTTCAATGAGTTTCTGACCTCAATGACACGATGGAAAGGTATTACGACTTCATCATTTTCATATGTGAAGTATGAAGAAGCAACTTTCATTATTTTATCGCAAGATATTTGTTTCCTATTCATGTAAGCACCACGATGAATAAACGTGACTTCATAATCTTCTAGTTTTTCATCCTTATCCCAGAAAATTTTATTCAGTACTTCACGAAGAGTCAAATGATTGTTCCTCAACGATACAGATTTATTTCACAATAATGGTTTAATAGTTAAAGTTATAAGGTCGATGACATTGAAGGGAAGCATTTTGAGTCGAGAGAGATTGTTTCTTCCTGGGGCCTCAACTATAGGCATTGTCTGTAAGGATGGAGTAATCCTTGCATCAGAGAAACGTGTTTCTTACGGATATATGATACATAGTAAAACAGGCAAAAAAGTTTTTAAAATAACAAAAAGCATAGGCGCTGCATGTGCTGGATTAATAGCAGATATGCAAATCATGATAAGGGAGATCTCAGCCTATACGAAGCTCTATGAATTGGATAAAGGAAAGCCAATATCAGTAAAAAGCACAGCAAAGCTAATGTCAAACATACTCTTCCAGAGAAGGTTATTTCCATACTTAACACAAACAATAATCGGCGGAATAGACAATCATGGACCAAACTTGTACGTCCTAGATGCATTGGGATCACTAATACCAGACAAATATGCTGCGGTAGGCTCTGGAGCCGAAATAGCTCTTGGAGTACTCGAGGTAACATATAAAGATGGGTTGGACGTCTCTGAAGGAAAGGAACTAGCTTTAAAAACAATAAAATCGGCTGTAGCAAGGGATGCAGCAAGTGGCGATGGACTAGACATCCTTGTAATTACAAAAGAAAGAATGACAGAGGAGACCATTCTACTAGCGCAAACTTGATTGTCTATCAAAACAGACATTTTAAAATAATGTATAATTTATTTTTTGTTCAAGATTTACTTATAATTATAAAATTTTTTATGAATAGACAAAATAACCTTCAAAAATTAGTTACGTTGAACCGAAGACCTATATGTATGTTGGTTACTCAAGAAAGAGATTGAGATTTAAAGACATGCCAATACACACAGAGATCAAAAACTTTGCTGAAGAACTGAGTGCTTTAACAGGGTACAAGATGTTGGATGAAGCACGTGATAGTCGTGTTGTGTTGTTAAGCCGTTCAGAAAAACCTATTAGGTTTCTTTAACGTCAATCTCATTATTCCAATCGTGGTTATACCTTTGTCACTAAAAAAAATAATTAAAGTCCTCCAAAAAGAGTTAAATAAAAAAGATAACATTCGGGAACAAATTTTATCAAATTCAAGAACTGTTACTAGAATATCAAAACAAGCTATTCTAATGACTCATCAAGGGAGAGACAAAGAAGCTGAAAAAAAACTTAGACACGCTAAAAAAGAGTTGGCAAAAATCAAGAAGATTTCTTCACCTTATCCTTATCTAGCTTCCATGGGTGCCCTAAGAGCCGCATACGAAGAATATGTAGAAGCTTGGGCTTTTTTAAAGTTTGTAAAGGGTGAAGAGTTTCTGAATCCAAAGGAGTTTGAGATACCCACAATACCTTATCTTCTAGGGCTTGCTGACTTGATAGGTGAGTTGAGGAGAAAAGCTTTAGATTCTCTGAGGATTGGTGATTTAGAGACTTCTGAAAAATGCCTTGAAACAATGGAAGAAGTGTATCTTGAACTCATGGCTCTTGAAAATGTCCATGGCTTAGCCCCAAATATAAGAAGAAAAGTTGACGTATCAAGAAAAATAATTGAGGCGACTAGAGGCGACATAACATCAGAAAGCAGACGGAGTTTACTAGCAACTTCGCTTAAAAACCTAAAGAAGCAGCTTAATAGCAAATTATGAGAAAAATTCTAGCTGTTCTTGAAGAAGTTTCAAACATGCTATTTACAAGAGTACACCTCAAATCTGGAAGCTCAATTGTTTGAAGAAGATTCCAAAAAACTTTGATATCAAAAGAGCGCGTGGCATTCAATCTGCACTGGCAAAGAGAGTTATAAAAAAAGATGTTCTTCCATCATCTTTGAAGACGATTGCTGGTGTCGATGTTTCATATACTCAAAATCTTGCAGTTGCAGCTGTTGCAATACTAGATTACGACAATTTGGAAACTATTGAGGTACAGTTTAGTTTAGTTAAGATATGTTTTCCTTATGTACCTACTCTTTTGTCTTTTCGTGAGGCCCCAGCAATACTTAGTGTCTTGAAAAAGTTAAAGTCTAAACCAGATGTATGCCTTATTGATGGACATGGAGTAGCTCACCCCTACCGCTATGGTTTGGCGTGTCACATTGGCGTCATCAAGAAAGTTCCAACGATCGGTGTTGCTAAGAATAAACTTTTTGGCGAAGTTAGCAAATTTGAACGTAATACAGCGAAGATTAAGGATAACAGTGAAGTCATAGGCCTAGCACTTCTGAAAAGCACATGTAGGAGACCATTATACATCAGTGTGGGTAACATGGTAAGCTTGGATAAAGCCTTAGAAATCGTAAAGCATTGCATTAGTAACAATTATCGAACAGCAATACCGATTATGATTGCACATAAGTTAGCTAATAGGAAAAAGCACAATTTGGTTAAGAGGATAAAAAAATGAAGCCAAGTCTTTGGAACACCTTATACAAACTCTCTTTATTGTTAACTCAAGAAAAATCTTTGAAAACTTCAACAACAAGGTTATCTGATAAATTTGGCCTCGCTCAACAGACTGTTTCACGCCACTTAATTATTCTGGAAAGACTCGGTCTTATCGAAAGACACGTTACTGTTAAAGGCGAAGAAATAAAGATTACAACCAAAGGATTGGACGAGTTAAGAAATGTTTATTTTAGGCTAAAATCAATTTTTGAGGGAATTTCAGAAACCTTCATTTTTGAAGGAAGACTTTTTTCTGGAATTGGCGAAGCTGCTTACTATATGAGTTTAAAAACATATCGTGACCAATTCATTGAAAAACTTGGTTTTGATCCTTATCCAGGAACATTGAATCTCAAGCTTTTATCTACCTCTGACGTGATTGCAAAGAAGGAATTAGAAGCACATCTAGGTATTGAAATTGAAAGTTTTAAAGATAAGAAGAGAACTTATGGTTCAGCCAAATGCTTCAAAGCAAAAATAAATGACAAAATTGATGGCGCTGTTGTAATTGTAGACCGCAGCCATTACAATGATTCTGTGCTTGAAGTCATAGCTCCAGTATATATTAGGGAAAAATTAAGTCTAAAAGATGGAAACATTGTACGTGTTGAAACTTTTGCTAAAACAGATTAAATGCAAAAATTGAACTTTGTTTAATAATAGATTTTTTATGAAAAAACAGGTTAGTAAGTTTAAGCTATTTCCACTCCTTAACTATTTTCCGCTTAATCATTGAAGAGCTATTTAAATCAGAAGCTGCAAATTCCCGGATTTTTACAACCTTAACTTTTAGATCTAACTTGGCGACCGCTTTTTTCACTGCCTTCTCAATGTAGTCTTGATCATAGCCAAGAGTGATGATGTCTGGCTTAATCTTTCTCATTACCTCCTCAATATTCAGATCTTCGTAACCTAGAATAGCTTCATCAACTGGTTTTAGGGCTTCAACTAACGCTCTCCGTTGATCCTCAGGTATAATAGGTTTTTTGCCTTTCAATCGCTTAACAGTACTATCTCTAGCTACTACTACA
>JAGMEO010000090.1 GCA_023128135.1 Candidatus Bathyarchaeota archaeon
AAGCGGATATAACCTAGAAAATCTGCCAGCGTGCTGGTACGCTCTCGCTGCTGGGGTTTCTGGCATCAAAGACATTGATCTAAAGGAACAGCAAAGACCCCCTCAAGAACCAGCGGTCGTACATCAAAAAGTCAAGGATACGATAAAGAGTTTGAAGAATCTATTGAATGATAAATGGATGTGCTTTGGTTAGAAAAGATAGCAAATATTTTCATTTTTAGGCAAAAAGTTTTGTAACACTTATGCCTAATACAGTTATTCGTACGAAATGGAATGAAAGAAATTGATTGATGACAGAGAAATCATGAATGAGGTCACATCTCTTCTTACGGATCTGATAAAGATCGATACCAGTAATCCTCCTGGCAACGAAATAAAAGCTGCTGAATTTCTCTCTGATTATTTATCAAAGGAAGGTTTTGAATCCGAAATTTTAGAGTCATCTGAAGGAAGAGGAAACATAATCACAAAATATCCGGGAGAAGGTAAAAAGTCGCTGATGCTTCTCTCACACCTTGATGTGGTTCCAGCAGCACAACAGAAAGGATGGAGCGTCAACCCATTTTCCGGTGTTGTGAAGGACGGCTTCGTCTGGGGAAGAGGCGCTTTAGACTGTAAAAGCTTGGTTGCAATTGAAACTCTCACGTTTGTTTATCTCAAGAGAGAAGGCTTCAAACCAAGGGGCAACCTCATATTCACGTCTGTGGCTGACGAAGAGAAGGGAGGAGGTTTAGGAGCTAAATGGCTTGTAGATAACCACCCAGATAAAGTCCGTGTAGACCTACTGATCAATGAGGGCGGAGGCGAAGCGCTTCCAATCTATGGCAGAAACCATTACCTAGTCCAAGTCGCAGAGAAAGGCGTCTTCTGGACGCGTCTTCGAACAAAGGGAACTACGGGTCATGCTTCGAGACCGTGGCTTGGAGACAACGCGTTGCATAAGATGTCTGGTTTTATTGATAAACTTGGGAAATATAAGCCGCCTCAAAAAGCACTCGACATTGTTCAAGCCTTTGTTTCAAAAATTGATGACGGAGACATGAGCGCAGATCCAGTGGTTCTCTTATCTCGTGCTGAGAAGATGGATGAGACGGTGTTTGAGATGGTGAAGGCTATGCTGCGTATGACCCTGGTGCCAACTATGATGAAGGCCGGTGTTAAAGAGAACATAATTCCAGATGAGTGTGAGGCTGTTGTGGACTGTCGTCTTCTTCCAGGGCAAGACTTCAACTATCTAAAAGAACAGTTCAAGAAAGCACTTGGAAGTCTCGAAGGACTTAAAATTGAGCCGATTCAAAGGGATCCTGGCACCATTTCCCCTTACGAAACCGAACTCTTCCATATCATCGAAGAACTTACATCTAAAGCAGATCCAGGTGCAAGATGTGTTCCATTCATGGCTCTTGGAGGAACTGACAGCCGCTTCTTCCGAGAGAGGTTTGGAACAATCGCCTATGGCTTTCAGCCTTTGAAGATGGATCTTCCCCTCGACGTCTTTATGAAACTAGCTCATGGAGTAGACGAGAGGATCAGCCAAGACAATTTAATCTACGGAACCAAGTTCTTGGTTAATCTTGTGAAGAAAATATTGGGATAAATAATATACAAAGCATCATTTCTTCTGGCTGTAATATTCTTGAAAGTAATTTTAGGATCCAAAGAAAGGAAAAAACACTTTTATATGAATTCCAAGTGGTTCCTTTTATTATAGAACGATATTATGATGATAACCATTAGCCTAAGGGTTGGAATCCAAGAATGAAGGACGTTGAAAAATACATTAAAACGGGACTAAAAATAATTGAGTTCATGATTGTTGGAAACATTTCTTTCAACATCGCATCAACGGTTTATGAAATATTCTTTGCAATCAGTTTTGATGCAGTTATACGCCTGATGGCAGGTGTTGCAAAATGGACCACCTTTTTCCTCTGCTTATATCTATATTACAAATATGTAAAAAAGAGACTTAAAATCAAATTATCCTAGGTAAATATAACAAATATGATTTTTAATCGCCATAATGTTCAAATTTTGGTTTCGCCTTGTTTTTCTTTTCTATGAACTCTTTCACTGCTTGAGTTGATACATTTAGAATGTTATCCTTGGGAATAATTTTTCTCAAATTCAACTGGTCAATGATGGAATCATCACCAATTTCACTTGCGACGTGAGCATCGGTTGAAATCAACATTTTCACGTCATGTTTGTGTGCTTGTTTTATCATGGTCTTTGTTTGTTCAATCACTTCTTTCGAGTGTGCAAATCTCTTTAGGCGAGAACAGTTTATCTCGAGTGCAACGTCGTATTCACTTGCTTTTTTCACAATTTTCTCAATGTCAACTGGAAAATAATA
>JAGMEO010000091.1 GCA_023128135.1 Candidatus Bathyarchaeota archaeon
ATAAGAAAGACCATCGCTGAACGACTCTCGTATAGTCACAAAACAACGCCTACAGCAACATTGATCCTTGATATAAACATGGAGAAGATGATGGATTTCAGGAAAATCCTCAACCAAAAACTAAACAAGAAATTATCATTCACTGCTTTCCTTGCTAAAGCAATAGCTAAGGCCTTGAAAAATCACAGGATCTTGAATTCCTCTCTTGAAGAAGACAAGATCAAAGTTTATGAAGACATAAACATTTCAATTGCCATTGACACTCCTGACGGACTCGTGGCACCTGCTGTCTTCAAGACTGACAAAAAAAGCATTTCTGAGATTTCCGATGAAATCATTGAACTAACTGAAAAAGCCAAAAATAAGAAACTTGAACTGCCAGAACTGATCGGTGGAACATTCACTATTACAAACCTTGGTAGTTATGGTGTTGAAACTTTTCTGCCTATAATTAATCCTCCACAAGCTGCCATAATTGGAGTAGGTAAGACTCAAATGAAGCCCATTGTTACCAAGGATAAAATTAAGGTTGAGCCATTTGTGACCCTATCATTAGTATTTGATCATAGAATTGTTGATGGAGCGCCTGCGGCTCTCTTCTTAAATGAAGTGAAAGATCTTATAGAAAATCCTCAATCACTCAAATGAAATCATAGTTTGAATGTAATTTGGAGTTTTTGATACCTTTATTCCCAATGGTTGAACTCTCAAATCGCGCTCATGACATCAATTTTCGAAAATGATAAATTTGAAAAAAACCGTTTTTTATTAAAATTGGAGTTGTAAATATTGAATAGTGGAGATGAGACAATTATCAGGCAATCTACAGATGCTCAACTACATTGGGGTGAAAAGCCCAAGTACAAAGACTTGACAGCCGTTGGCGAGAAAGATATTGGTAACTTCATATTGACGAATAAACGTATTCTGTTTCTCCGAAAAACGACTATCGAGAGGATTCTGGGAAGTGGTGCTGTAGGATTAGCTGGGGCAATCAATATTTTAGCAGGTTTGCCAGCAGGGTTAGTAATCACTGAGCAGATCGAAGGTAAGATTCAATCTGCAAGGGTCAAACCAGAAGAAATATCAAAGATACTTCGAGAAGATGAACAGAGCCTTTCGATTCCACTCGATGACGTTATCGAGGTGAAGGCGAAACGCGCTTTTTTCGTCACAGCTTACTTAATGGTAAAGTACAACGCGACTGAAGGAAGTAAAGCCTGCTCTTTCGTGTTTGGAACCGCTACGAAAGGTCAAAAAGATCTCGCTGAAGCAATAATGGCTGCAAAGAGAGGAGAAATCAAATAGCACTAATATCTTGATTTAGGAGTCTTCTTCAGACTGTGCTTTTCATTCCAAAGAGACTAAAGCCTCTTTATACACGTCGTATGTGGATTGAGAGAATAAAACGAATCTTAGCAACTTCAAGTTTGTTGCCTCACTCAGATACTCTCTAACAGCTGACAACGATATCACCGCAGCCTCATTCAATGGGTATCCGAAAGCGCCAGTGCTTATCGCGGGGAAAGAGACGGATTCGATGCCATTTTCATCTGCAAGTTTCAAACTGTTGACGTAGCAAGCTTTAAGATCCTCAGAATCCTCAGCTTTTCCACTGTAGACTGGACCAACCGTGTGGATTACATATTTCGCCTTTAAATTGTGCCCTGAAGTCAGCTTTGCCTCCCCTGTTTCACATCCACCCAACCTCTTACACTCCTCCTATAACCCTGGACCAGCTGCACGGTGAATGGCACCAGCGACTCCTCCTCCGGGTGCTAATCTTCTGTTGGCAGCATTGACTATCGCTTCTGTGTCTTGCTTGGTGATGTCTCCTCTAACCAATTCAAGTTGGGTTTGACCGATGACTCGTTTTTCCATTTTTAATCACAACGATGGTATGCTTACTGATTAGTAAAAAGTGTTCTCGCATAATATTTGGATGAGTTTGCAAGCTTTAATTTACTTAACTAAATGAAACGTCCCAGCAGGTAGAGTATGAGGGAGATGATGGAGATTATGATAAGGATTGGTGACGTGATGAAGGTGAATCCATTGCTTCTATATATGTAAATCAAGAGGGGTGATATCTTCTCCAAGGCTGGCAAATATCTTATTATTAACGGCAGTAGCACGAGGATAATTCCAGATATTATGAGTATGATTCCGAAGATTGTTATGTTCGAGAGGGTTGACATCTTTATTTCACTTATTAATATAAAAAAGATTTTTTCAATATGTATTTAAAACATGGTCTATCTTCAAGCGTAAATTTAATCACTCAAAAAG
>JAGMEO010000092.1 GCA_023128135.1 Candidatus Bathyarchaeota archaeon
CTGAAATAAACCTAGAGGATGAGAGCGTCGCACCTCAAATCTTGGAAAAGATGGAAGTAAAAATGGAAGATTTCTTAGCAGCCTTCAGAGAAATAACCCCAACTGCTATGAGGGAAGTCTACATTGAAGTACCAACCACACGGTGGAGTGATATAGGAGGATTAGAAGAGTCAAAACAATTACTCAAAGAGTCGGTGGAATGGCCAATAAATAACCCAAGCATCTTTTCCAGAATGGGAATTAAATCGCCAAAAGGCCTTCTATTACATGGTCCACCTGGATGTGGAAAAACACTCCTAGCCAGAGCCGTTGCTACAGAAACCGAAGCAAACTTCATTAGCATAAAGGGGCCAGAGGTCTTCAGTAAGTGGGTTGGAGAATCAGAAAAAGCAATAAGGGAAATCTTCAGGAAAGGACGTACCGCGGCTCCATCGGTAATCTTCATTGATGAGCTAGATTCTATTGTACCTAGAAGAGGAATTGGTTACGCCGACTCCGGAGTGTCTCAAAGAGTCCTAAGCCAACTTTTAACAGAGCTAGATGGTTTGGTATCTCTACAGAGTGTTGTTGTTATTGGAGCGACAAATAGACCCGACATAATAGATCCTGCGCTTATGAGACCAGGCCGATTTGACAGAATGATCTATGTCCCAGCTCCAGAAGACAAGAGCCGCCTTCAAATATTTAAAATATATACAAAAGATATGCCCCTAACCAATGATGTTGATATAGAAGAACTCACCAAAAGAACTAAAGGATATTCAGGCGCAGACATAGAAGCAATATGCAGAGAAGCAGGAATGAATGCCTTAAGACGGAACATTGAGGAGAAAAAGGTTAGACTTGAAGACTTCAATAAAGCAATAAAAAATTCTGCTCCAAGCATCACTCCTGAAATGGAAAAGTGGTATCAGAACGTAGCTAAACAATTTAAGAGACAAACTGTTAAACCTGCAATGCCCGTAGCATAAGAAACCAAGAGATGAAAAAAATTTTGCAACAAAACTGGGAAATCATTCCACTGCACACTTATATTGTTGAACTGCTTGAAAAGAACAAAGGCACATACACTGACGACGAACTTTTCAAAGCTTTAAAAGAAAAAAACAACGACCTTAGCATGAGAACCTTCAACAAAACACTGATGAATCTAGAAGTAAGTGGCTTAGTACGAGTTACCTACTTAACGAAAAAAAAACGCAACATCGAACTGATAGCAAATACGTGAAGGCGCATGCCTTGGGAGTACAATTAAGCGATCTTACACAACATAAGAAAATAGAATTAACCAACATCTCAGGAAAAGCTATAGCTATAGATGCATATAACACTCTATACCAATTTTTATCAAGAATAAGAGGAGTGAATGGCACTCCTCTTAAAGACAGAAGTGGAAGAATTACAAGCCATCTAAGCGGACTCCTGTATCGTACATCTAATCTGGTTGAAGCAGGTATCAAGCCAGTATTCGTCTTTGACGGAATTCCCCCAATCCTTAAAGAGATGGAAATTAAACGAAGAAAACATGCCAAAAAAGTTGCTTTAGCAAAATACAAAAAGGCATTGAAAGAAGGAAAAGAAGAAGCTAAGAAATATGCACAAGCAACGTCTCAACTGGAAAAATACATGGTTGAAGGAGCAAAACACCTCCTCACCTTGATGAGCATACCGTGGATTCAAGCACCATCAGAAGGAGAAGCTCAAGCCGCCCACATGACGATCAAAAACGATGTATGGGCAACCGCAAGCCAAGACTATGATGCCCTACTCTTTGGCACCCCAAAACTTATTCGAAATCTGAGCATAACTGGAAGACGAAAACTACCCAGAAAGAAAGTGTATGTTGAAGTAAGACCTGAATTGATAGAGCTTGATCAAGTTCTAGCCAAGTTAAACATAACACGGCAACAACTTATAGCAATCGCCATATTAATTGGAACCGACTTCAATCCAGATGGAATAAAAGGCATCGGACCAAAAAAAGCACTACAACTAGTAAAAAAACATAGCAACCTCCAAAACATCATTGCAAATCTTGAACAAGTGAAATTTCAAACCGATCCAAAGATAATAGAACAAATCTTTTTGAAACCTAAGGTAACAAATGATTACAGATTAAATTGGAAAAAACCTGACATCGATAGTATTTTAGATTTTTTATGTGATGAACATGATTTTTCAAGAAACAGAGTTCAAAAAGCACTTGAAAAGATGACTATAGGATACACAGAAGTAGAGAAAAAAACTACACTTGAAAAATGGTTTACTTAACGCA
>JAGMEO010000093.1 GCA_023128135.1 Candidatus Bathyarchaeota archaeon
TCGTTTTCTTTCCATTTTTCAGACGTGTAACTTCCCTTATCCCAGATCTCCACAGTTCCTGCTCCGTACTCGCCTTTAGGAATGGTACCCTCGAAACTAGCGTAATCAACAGGATGATCTTCCACGGCTACAGCAAGCCTTTTCACTCCTTCTCGTGCTGGCGGCTCTTTGGGAACCGCCCAACTCTTCAGAACCCCCTCTCGCTCTAGTCGAAGATCCCAGTGTAAATTGCGTGCTTGATGTTTCTGAATAACATAGATTAAGTCTTTTCTTGCCTCTTTTATTTCTGCTTCTGGCTCGGATGTTTTAGTGAAATCTCGTTTTGACCTGTATTCTTCTAAAATCATAAAATTCTTATTCACCCAAATTTATGTACACCTTTTTATCATATGTATGTTTAAATGTACAAATGTTTTAATTATTTTATTCCATTTGATAGTTGAATAGAGATGCAAGAAGTAGAGTTGAGTTCCATCAGATTTTCAAAAAAATCACTCATAGTTCTTGTTCTATTCGTTTCAGCTTTAGTCTTCGTGATAGTGTTTGATTGGTGGGTAAACATCAATATCATCCAGACAACATATTTATCAAAAGCAGGAATGGACTGGTGGAACGATGTCTTTCTTTTACGGGGTGATTTGTTAACACTCTGCTTTTTATTACCATTACTCACAATAGACCCTAGAATTACTCGTTGCAAGATCTTAGGGCTTTTACGTTATATTTATTGGAGGATAAGTTGGATTCGTTTAGGTCATGTAGAGGAAAGAATGGAAAAAGTATTTGATGATAAATTTTCATTCAAGACAGGGCTTATTTATCAAATATTTACATACAGTTTCTTCTTTCTTTTAGCTTTGGCTACTCAAGCATTTGGTCTTGCTCTTCCTTTTCACATGGCTAGGAACGGCGTTGGATGTTTCGACCTACAGACAATTAGTAGGATATTTCTTTTTCCCATTAACCCTCCAACTGTTGAGGAGCTTGTTGCTTTAACCCCAACTATTGAGACTTGGTATTTGATGATAGTCACTTTATTGACTATTGTTTTTGTTCTTTGGATGATTCGACTAATAATCGGTGGTGTAGGAGCGTTTATGGCTGGCAGTGTTGGTAGAGGGTTGCGGGGTTTTTCTGCTTCTGCATCACTTTTGATTTTAATGTTTCTCCTTAGAGCCCCTTATGGGAAGTTCGATGTTACTTCACCTCATACGTGGGGTATTCTCATAACTTTAGAATTATTGAGCATCATGGCAATCGTGGTCTTTCATATTCACCGCGAAAGTTTAACCATCAACAGAAGACAGGTGTTGCCCTACATTACTGTATTTGGATTGGTCTCTATCATACTGGTAGCTAACGTCGGATTCATAATGGTATACAGGTTACAGTGGGATCGTTCATGGCTTCAGTACGAGTGGTATCCCAAAACAACAAAGGAGATTGAATACACTAGATGGACGACTGGGATATCTGGATGGCAACATCTCTCTTTGTCTGAAATCGGATCAACGAACAACACAGAGATCCTTTCAAAGATTCGACAATGGGATTTTGAAGCGAGTTTAACGAAGATGAAAAGCCAGATTGGTGTAAACTGGTTGACTCTGGCTGACAGTGATATTTTATACCTGAATAATCAAGAATACTGGGTTTGCCCAACAAAGATTAATTACAATATTGCTAGTGACTGGATAAGCCGCCGCTTCATTTATACAAATACACCCAGAGTGATCGTGATAGACAGTCACACAGGAGAGTTTGTGCAGCCAGAGAATGCTTTCAATCTCTCTAAGATTCCTTTGATTTATTACGGAGAAGGCTTCGAAAAAACATATGTTCAAGTGCCCGGGTTCACTGAAATTGGCGACGTCACCTATCAGGAGGAACCTGACTACGTTCTAACAGGGTTTATCAGAGCATGGTGGTTTCTTAAGGAGGGGCAGCTTGGTTTCGTCCTCAACCCTCCAAAAGACGATATCGCATTGTTATGGAACAGAGATGTGAAAGAGAGAGTTAAAACAATCCTTTTGAATCATCTTACCGTAGACGAAGATGTTTACTTGGTGACTGATGGCGAGCGTCTTTATTACTGTGTACAGGTTTTCATCGACTATCCTCTTTCAAGCGGATTCTCAAAACGCGGGTATATGAGGTTTCTCGGTGTGATTACTGTTGATGTTGAAAATGGCAATATG
>JAGMEO010000094.1 GCA_023128135.1 Candidatus Bathyarchaeota archaeon
AGTTAAAAATCATTATAATAAACTGGTGACTAGTGATTTGTCTATAACAGGAAAATATATTAAACTTAAAGATATCAACAACCTAATAATGATTGTTGCTGGATCCCCAACAGCATTTATCCAGCATTTTGTTTTCAAAGAAAAGCATGTATACTTTGTAAATGTGATCTTTCATACCGGAGGTTCACTTGTATACTATGTCATTCTAGATGAAAAATTAAATAAGAAGTATATTACGTTCAATAAGGTTAATGGAAAGATTGATTTTCAAGATGACTTCAAATTGGATGTAAATTTAGCATTTATTCCAATTATTGAAATTGAAGAACAAAATGTGTTGCCATTTGAGTTATTAACTTAAAAGATACATATTATCATATATTTATGATAGGGATAAAAAAGCAACCGAAATACTTTTCTATTTGTACACATTATACTATAATGCCCTGAGATTCAATTTCGCCCTACGAAATCTCAAATTGCCCCAAAAATCGCCCATTCGCCCAAGAATGCCCCATTTCGCCCTTTTTTCGCCCCAAAATTTATACAATGATTTTTCCTTTTGAAGTGATCTTTTGTTCATTTTTATTGGGAAAAACAGCATATATTGTTGGTTCATCAATTAAGAAGTCCATATGATTAGCAGAATTATTATTACCTCCTGTGGGAAAATCAATGTTTCGACCAAAAGCAATGTGAGCCGTACCTAATACTTTTTCAGTTTCAAGAAACTCTTCAATAACTCTTGCTTTTGGATTGATTCCTATAGCCATTTCCCCAACTATTGAAGACATACTATCAGTTTGAAAAGTATCTCTCACCTTTTTTTGAATATTTCGATCTTCTGTTCTTACTTCAGTTGCCTTGCCATTTACACATTTAATTATTACAGGATTATCAATTGGACCAATGCCTCCAATAGCAACATCACATACTAATTCTCCATTCAAACTATTCTCAACTGGTCCAACCGTTATTTCACCAACTGGTAAATTTCCCCATTTCTTATTTGTGATAGTTATATCTGTAAAAAAGCTTCGTCCTTGAATCGACATATCCAAATTTGTTCCGCGTGGAGAAGTTATTATAATCTCAGAGGCTCCATTTGTAGCAGTCATTAATCGACTTGCAGAATCACTGATTTTTTGATAATCTTCAATAGAGAGAGCCAAAGCTCCATCTGTAAACATGTCAAGAGTTATACCTGGCCCGTGTGCAAGACGTCTATCTTTGTCCTTTGTAATCAGATGGATTAGTTTTATACGAAACGGAGTTTCTTCAACTGGTCCTCTTAAGCAATTTATGACAATGTTAGAATTACTGTTAACAACAACTTCCTTTAGGAAATTCGAGAGTTCTGTGCGAAATATTTTTTTTTCAGATCCCAAGGAAATCCATCTAGTGTAGAGACCGATTTCAAGTCCTGCATAGGCAAAAATTTGACCAATTTCCTTTTTTTCATTATCAGAAATAACTAACAGTTTTTCTCCTGAACAAGCTTCCGTTACAAATGTTAATGCATTTTGAGAGTATTCTATAATTTTCTCATTTATCATAAATACACCTATACTCTATATTATTATTTATATCAAATAACTTTTGAAGACATATTTATTTTTTAAAATACAATCTTACAAACAATGTTCAAGCCTTTACGTGCGATACAATATTGAGGTCTATTATTTGAGTGGCTGGAAAAATTATCTAGAATATCTGGACCAAAGCCAATATTCTGTGAAAATTCAATCAAAAAATCTCCAGCCGTCAAAGCCTATTTCAGAACCCGCGAGATTTAGAATTAGGAAATTGAATTATGAACTGTGGCCTTTTCAGATAAAAGTACTAAAGAAGATTATTGGGAACACACTGATCTTAGGACTTCCTACAGGATTAGGCAAAACCTTCATAGCAGGAGCATATTTGAAAGAAGCTTCTAGAGATAAAGCAATTAGAGTTCTTTTTCTTACTCCTTCAATACCCTTAGGCGTTCAACAAACATTTTTTGCTCGAGATAAATTGAATATTGAATCATACTTTATTTCTGGCGGTATATCTCCTTCAGAAAGACAACGATTAAAGGTGTGGAATAGCAGTTTTATTGTTGCAACTCCTCAAACTGTAGCTAACGACTTTTTATCTCCTTTTTCTTC
>JAGMEO010000095.1 GCA_023128135.1 Candidatus Bathyarchaeota archaeon
GAAAAAGGAAGATAAAATTCACAGAGTTTCATTTTTTGGTTTCTTTTGGACTGAAATATTTGTAGAAAAGTGCTTCCCAGTCCATCTTTGCTGTTACATACACACTTAATGCTATGAAAATTATCGTTACCATCATGCCCCATACACTTTCTCCTCCTAAAAGGTATGAAATCCAAGTTATAGAGAAATAACCACCCAAACTGATGATGAGTGTTAGTACTATTTTTCCTAGAAGAGTATAAATAAAGAATCTTAAGAGGTCAAACCGCATCATTCCAAGAGGTATATATAATATGTCGTCTGGAACTGGGGTTGCTGCCATTATGAATATTGCTATAGGTCCATATTTTTCCATGATTAGTCTTGCGAATTCAAGCTTCTTTTTCTGGCTTTCTTTCAATATTCTTCTTCCACTCTTACCAATGTGGTAAATAATTATTTTTCCTATAGTAGCGCCTAAAGCACTGACTAAGCCAAGAATCAATGGGTCTAAAACGGTGCTCAACGCAAAGATAATTATGAGATATGGTATCGGAACGAAGAGGATAAGATTTGATATTATGCTTATGACGAAGGAGCCAAAATAACCGTATTCAATTGCGAAGAGCTGAAGCCATAAAGCGATGTCGCTCAATTTTTTTCTCCTGGATTAGCTTAAAGTTCATATGTTGGTTTTTTTCAATTGGGATTTAATATTTATAGCACTTGTCATTATTCCTTTAAGAGTTTAATTGAAGGGTCGCCCATGACTGATAGAAGAAAAGTTTGGAAGGACAATTTCACTGAATGGTTTCATGACGTTATTTCAGGAGCAGAAATAATTGATTACAGATACCCAATCAAGGGTTTCGGTGTTTGGTTACCTTACGGTTTCAAAATTCGAGAGAATGTTCTAAGACTCCTCCGCAAATTGCTCAATGATTCATTACATGATGAGATGCTCTTTCCGATGTTGATTCCAGAGAGCCTCTTTGAGAAGGAATCAACGCACATAAGAAGTTTTGAAGACGAGTCTTTCTGGGTTACGCATGGAGGAACCACTCGTTTAGACGTTAAACTAGCACTTAGACCTACGAGCGAGACCGTGATAACTCCGATGATTAAGCTGTGGGTTAGATCTCATGCCGACCTTCCTCGTAGGATTTACCAGATAGGCAGCATTTTCAGATACGAGACGAAAGCCACTAAGCCTCTTATTAGGATAAGAGAGGTGACTACGTTTAAAGAAGCACATACCTATCACGCGAACCATGAAGAAGCATTAAAACAGGTTGAAGAAGCGATAAATATTTACAAGCAGTTTTTTAATGAAATGGGCTTGCCTTATGTGATATCTGAAAGACCACAGTGGGACAGATTTGCTGGCGCAGTTTCAACTTATGCATTTGATACATTGTTTCCAGATGGAAGGGTTTTACAGATAGGAACAATACATGATCTAGGGCAAAACTTCGGAAAAGCTTTCGATGTAACCTTTGAGACCAAGGACGGAAGAAAAGAGTATGTCTGGCAAACCAGCTATGGAATATCCGAGCGTGTCATAGCTGCTCTAATAACAATACATGGAGATGATCGTGGTTTGATCATACCTCCAAACATGGCTCCAATCCAAGTGGTAATCATCCCAATCCCATATAAGAAAAAAGAGCAAGATGTCAACAACGTATGTAATACGATACATGAAACTTTAGATAGAGAGGGCATCAGAGTCAAACTCGATGATCGACCTGAACTGACACCTGGGTCAAAATATTATGAGTGGGAACAGCATGGTGTTCCATTAAGGATTGAGATCGGACCTCGTGATGTTAAAGAGAAGAGTGTGACCCTTGTTCGTAGAGATACATTAGAAAGAGCGCGTTGTGATGAAGAAAAGGTTGTTGAAGAAGTTGTAGAGTTATTGAAAAATATTCAAGACAATTTAGTTGAAAGAGCTTCAACTTGGTTCAAAGATCACATAATAAAAACAGATAATCTAAAAGAAACTAAAGAGAAGATTGGAGTTGGAATAGTTGAAGTTCCATGGTGTGGCAATGAAGATTGTGGCCTAAAGATTGAGAGATTAATTGAGACCCGAGTGTTAGGTACAAATGTTGAAACAGAAAAGGCAATTAATCATAAATGTCTTGTATGTG
>JAGMEO010000096.1 GCA_023128135.1 Candidatus Bathyarchaeota archaeon
GTAGAGGAGTTTACGTACTCTTCTATTCAAAGGATAATTTTTCTGTCAACTGGCTGCAACTTGGACTCTTTTGACTTGGAAAGGTGGGGTGTATGGTAAATTGAAATAATTAAGTTGCTCTTCAATAGTTTTTGGTTCTTGGAGTAATTTTTTAACATCTTCGACATGAGCCGCACCAACAAAAGCAAGAATTTTCGAATCCTTATCTTTATTGAGGTTCTGTTGGATTATCCACGCAAGTCTAGCGGCCATCAAAGCATTTCTTTCATCGATTAAGACCTTCCAGACTGATGGTTGATATCTTCTCAGTATTTCTATTCGTTTCTTAGAGTTTTCGATGACATGATTTTTGTAACCATGTTCCCAAAGCCAAATAGGGTTCTCTGGAAGACGAAAAATAATTTGTTGTCTAGGTTGAATTAATTCTCTGAAAGTCAGATTGTATCTTATTCTTTCTTGGATCTCTTTTTCAGACATGTCAATGAGCCATATGTTTGCATCGACATTTCCTAAAGCTTCAGTAGCTCCAACAAATTCACATTTTTCATAGCAAAATCCTCGCCTTGGACATCTTACACAGGCACTATTCAATAGGTTGAATCTTGTCCAATCTAATTCAATAGCAATGTCTTTTGGCTTTCTGTTTTTAACCGTATTATGAACATCGTTGAGACTTCTTTTGGTGAAGTGGGCAGTGCCCACAAGTTCAACATGTTTACTATAGTCAATGTTATGGATTATAGGTTGCTTACTCAATCTTCACATTCCAAGAGGTTTTCTTTTTAATTTCTTTTGTTTTGGGTATAGTGACCTCAAGTACACCATTATTGTATTTTGCAGAAATCTTATCTAGATCAATGTTACTTGTGTGCAAATCTATGGATTTGAAAAAATTCTTAGTCATTATTTCTGCCTTTGCGTTTGTGACATTCAATTGTATGTTTTCCTTTTTCTCGCCTGGAAGTTCAATGTAAAGTTTCAAGGAATTTTTTTCGTTAAAAACGTCTGTGTATGGCTCTCGGATTTCATTTTGTTCGTTTGATAGAATTTTTAATCGTCTTTCTGGTATTGGACGTCTTTTGAAAGGAATCGGGTCAAGTGGCTCTAAAGGCTGGAAGGGTTTAATCGGGTCGTCTGAAACAAAGTATCCTCGGAAGACATAACCTTTGATCCCGGGTTTATCAATTTTTTCAAAATTCCATTCTCCTTTAAGGTCTCCACTTCTTATTGCTTCTTCAATATTTTTCATTCTTGTTTCAATGTTTTCGCTAAAATTCTTTCTCAGATTTTCAAACTTCCTGAAAGACTTATCTATGTCAAAATCAAAAAACGACGTCATTATCCATTTTCACCTCCGTGTTGGATTTCTTAATTAAAAGTTAGGAACATCATTGTGTGTTTTATGAAAAGATGCCTAAAGTTTGCTTTGATTAAAAATCACACGACTATCTTTAATCAATTACCGAGAAGTAATTACCATATGGTAATATATAAACTTATTCAAAATAATTTAGAATTTTTTCTTATACGACTTTTGATTAATACGCAATTAATTGAAAAAAATGATTATTCATTAAATCCATTAAAGGGTGATGAACTTTAGAAAAGCTTAAAATAATTTAGACTTGTTTGAATATGATCGTTCAAATCCAATCGACGAGACTCTGTTCTTGAGGTTAGTGTATTGAAGAAAATTGTCATGAAATTCGGAGGTTCTTCATTATCAAATGGTGAAAATGTTCGTAATGTTGCCAACCTGATCAATGATTATTGTAATCAAGGATATTCGATAGTTGTAGTTATTTCTGCATTGGAAAGTGTTACAGACAAACTTGATCAAGCAGCTGAACAAGCTAAAATCGGTAATAAAAAGTACATTGAACTTTTTAAAGAAGAAATTATGGAAAAGCATTTAATGACTGCGAAAAGGGCAATTAAAAATAAACAAATTAAAGAAGAAATCGAAAACATCATTAAAACGACAATAGATGAACTTACAAAAGTATTAACTGGAATTTTTTACATTGGAGAGTTAACCTCAAAATCGAGAGATTATGTTCTTTCTTTTGGAGAAAGGTTATCTACTTCTATCGTTT
>JAGMEO010000097.1 GCA_023128135.1 Candidatus Bathyarchaeota archaeon
AGAAACTTGGTTTTGATGATAGACCTCTAATTTTTGCACCAATCAGTGGTTCAGCAATGGAGAAGGCTCATTTCATTACAATTCTAAAAGACATTTTATCAAAGTTTCCTGACGACTATCAGATTTCGATGTCGCTGGGCGACCCCAATTCTTCTTTGAAACCTGCCACATTTGGAGGGCTGACAGTTTATCCTTGGTTGACAAATCGCTTCGAGTTTCTTAAAGCGTGTGATTTAGTGATTTCGAGGGCAGGACATGGAACCATAACCCAGTCAGTATGTTATGGAAAACCCATGATACTTATTCCAACACCTAACCATACAGAACAAGAAAACAATGCAAAAAGAACAGAAGAACTAGGTGTAGCGAAAACTATCAATCAGAAAGATCTTACATATAAAAAACTCCTGAAGTGTGTGAGCAAAATTCTAACTTCAAACAAATACTATCAGACTTCGCTTCATTTACAGGAAAATGTCTCAGAATATAATGGAATTGAATCAGCGATAGAAATCATAACTGAAGTAGCTGAAAATTAATCAAAGTGAAAGCTTTGCAACACTTCTCAGAGTTTCAGAAAGAAGATTTTCCACTCCAAGCTTTTCCTCTTGTCTTTTTATTTCATTCAAGTCAGCCATGGTGGCTGGTTTTGAAGGAACCGCACTACAACCATGAACAGATTTTATGGACAAGTCGTACGTGCCAATTTTTTTTGCAATGTCTATAATCTCCTGTTTCTCGAAACCTATTAAAGGACGATGGATAGGAAGTGAAGCAACTTCATCAATTACTTTAAGGTTTGCCAAAGTCTGCGAGGCGACTTGACCTAGGTTTTCTCCTGTTACTACACCGTGAGCACCTTCTGTTAACGCTAGATGGCATGCAACACGATACATCAACCTCTTACAGAGAACACAGGTAAATTTTTTCGGAGCGTTCTTCACGATCTCTTCCATCACTTCACCCGTAGAAGAAATGTAAATTTTATAGTCGCTCAAGGGAACATATTCTCTAAGCTTCCTCGCAACTGAAAAAGCTCTCTCAAGGTAATCCTCTCCAACAAAAGGCCTCTGATCAATAACGAGAGGTAAAACTGAACCTCCTCTCTTCATCATAAGCCAAGTTGCAACAGGGCTATCAATGCCTCCTGAAAAGAGACTGATCAGTTTACCTTGAGAACCATAAGTTAAACCTCCAGGGCCTTTCAAAATTTCATCGTAAATGTAAGCAGAGTCATTTCTTATTTCTATGTGAACGGTTTTATCTGGGTGACTCAAATCTACCTTCACACCCCTATCAGATAAGAGTTGCAGAATCTCTTCACCAAGTTTATTCTCAACATCTTTACTAGTGTAAGAGTGATCGCCAATTCTTCTTGCGTTAACTGCGAATGTCTGGTTTGACTGTATGATCTGAGAAGCTAGTTTTACAGCGGTTTTAGTGATGTCATCTAATTCAGAAGAAATCTCTATTGAAGACATAACGGAAGCAACGCCAAAAACCTTCGAGATGATAATCTTTGCTTTTTCGGAATCCACGTTTTTAATTATCAGTCTTCCATGAGTCCTATCGATTTTAGCTTTTTTCATACCATGACGAGTAAGCATGTTCTGAATGTGACTGGATAGTTGAATCTCCAAGTTCTTTCTAACAGGTTTACTTTTCAAGGCGATTTCATTATAAGCCACAAGTACAACGTTTCTTTTCATTTGTATATATACCCCCTCTCCAGATATAGCACTGAAATCTAAGATTTCATAATTCGTTGAGTTTGTATCTTTTAAGGATTTCTCTGTGAAAAAATATTATTAAATGGCTTTTAAAAAACTTTGATTAGTAAAATTTATCTTAAGTAACTCAATAATTCATTTTTGCCAATGATGTGTTCTGATAAAGTGATTTAATGATCGATCAGAGTTACACTGAGGCATTCCTATGTGTAACTTTTAAATAAGGGTTCAGCAGGGGGGACGGCTGATGTCTTATGTCTTGGTATCTTCGCCGGATGAGCCGCGAGTGGGTTGAAAAA
>JAGMEO010000098.1 GCA_023128135.1 Candidatus Bathyarchaeota archaeon
CTGGTGTTAGATTGGCTTTGGACTCTTCAAGTCGTGTTAGGGAGTTTTCCAGCCATTTGAGTTCAGCCAGCATTAGCTGACGTTGCTCCTCCAACAAGATCTGCTTGGAAGGCTTGATAGACGTTTTTGCTGGTCTTGAAGTAATCTTTCCATCTAGCATGTGAAGGATACGCTGAGATACACGTGCTATATCCGGATCATGTGTAACCAGTATAAAGGTCTGACCAAGAGTCTTGTTCAAGTGCTGGAAAAACCGAATTATCTTCAAGCCTGTTTCTCTATCTATATTTCCGGTGGGCTCATCAGCTATAATTATAGAAGGCTCGTTGGCTAGGGCACGGGCGATAGCTACACGCTGCTGTTGTCCACCACTCAGTTGATTAGGGCGATGATGCAGTCTTTCACCAAGCCCAACCAAGCCAAGCATGTCCGCTGCTCTTTCGCTTATCTCTTTAGATGCGTATTTCTCTGCAAAAATCATTGGAAGCTCAACGTTCTCTAAAGCAGTTAATGTTGGAACTAAGTTATAGGATTGGAAAATGAATCCTATTCTCTCCCCTCTGAAACTGGCTAGTTCCCCTTCATTCATATCCGTGATGTCAACTCCATCAATAATTACTTGTCCACTCGTAGGGTTGTCGAGTCCACCGATCATGTTTAAGAGGGTGGATTTGCCACATCCAGAAGGTCCCATAATAGAAACCATTTCTCTTTTATCGACAGTTAAGCTGGCTCCCTGCAAGGCTTTAACTCTGATTTCATCACCTATCTCATAGATTTTTGTCACATCACGAAGTTCAACTAGTTTACTCATATCTCAAAGCCTCCACTGGACGCATGTTTGACGCTTTCCATGATGGGTAAAACCCTGCTGCGACTGCAAGTACTAAGCCAATTGTAAAACCAGTTAACACAGTTTGTGGTGAAACAATTATTGGCAGGGTGACCGTTGACCCGAGCATTGTAACAAGATAGCTAAGACCGTATGCCATAGAAATACCAAACATTATGCCTATAATTCCACCAATTACACCAATGACCGCTGATTCTGAGAGAAAGATGAAGAGTATATGTCTCCGTTTGCCACCAACAGCTTTCATCATACCGATCTCTCTAGTCCTCTCGTAAATAGACATTGTAATTGTGTTCATGACACCAATAGCACCAACCACTAAACTCACCGAGCCTAAAGCCATTAGTGCTCCATTAACGGTGCCCAGAACATCACCAATACGACTCAATATGGCTTCTGGTGTTGTTATGGTAGCCTCTGGAAACAGTTCAGTTAGGATATCTTTAACAGAATCTGCTTGATCAGGGTCATCAAGAATAACAAGCAGTGACGACACGTAACCTTCTTTATCGTACAGTCGTTGCGCGTCTTGAAGAGATATATAATAGCCAATCTCAATACCAAAGCCGCTTGAGGAAGAAGATCCAACAATGCCAGCAACAGTGAATGGTTCCCCTATTCCACCTGATGTTGCACTCAAAGTAATGGTGTCATTTAAGTGTAAATCAGATTTATCAGCTGTCGAAGCACTTATGATCACGAAGTTAGTTTCCCCGAGATCTGGGATCATCCCTTCTGAAAGGGTTAATTGGTATAGGTCTATAGCACAATTTAATTCGATACCCATAACAATTGATACGAACGAACCATGTTCACCCGAACCAATTCTACTTCTAAAATCATTTGACATAATACTTATTGTTGGCACACAGTCTTTTACTCCAGGAACTTGCAATACATACTCACTAATATATTCAGGTATGGAAACACTTTCTCCCGCACTAATTGTGACCCCGGCGCCAAGCATCTTTTCAAGGTTGAATTCAATCTCAGTTTGCATACCCTCTCCAACTGAGATTAAAGAGACAATTGTTGCAACTCCAATAACTATTCCCATTATAGTCAGGGCTGCCCGTAACTTTCTCCTACCAATGCTTTTCCTTGCCATGTTAAAGGAGAATTTACCCATTTTAAGCAGATTCAC
>JAGMEO010000099.1 GCA_023128135.1 Candidatus Bathyarchaeota archaeon
ACGAAACAGTTTTAGTGGTTATTGATGTGCAGGAAAAACTGATGGCTAAAATCGCAAACAGAGAAGAGGTTGTGAAGAATATAGTTAAACTGATAAGAATAGCAAAACTCATTAGATTTCCAGTAATTCTTACAGAACAGTACTCCAAAGGACTCGGACAGACAATCCGTGAAATAAAAAACATCATTCCAAATGTAAATCCCATTGAAAAACTTACGTTTAACTGCTACCTCTCCGAAGAGTTCACTAGAAGAATCGAAAAGACAGGAGCAACCACCTTAATTATTTGCGGGGTTGAGGGCCATGTGTGTATCACACAGACTGCTTTGAAAGGCGTTGAAAAGTTAAAGGTGTATGTGGTCTGTGACGCTATATCTTCTATCAGCGAGTATGATCTTGAAGTAGCCATTGAGAGGATGAGGCAAGAGGGGGTTATAATGGTTTCAACTGAGATGGTGATCTTTGAGTTACTTGAAAAGGCAGGAACAGAAGAATTCAAAAAAGCACTAAAAATAATCAAACATTAAATAATTAATAATCCGGAGCAGGAGCAATAGTATTGACGAAAAGTCCTCGTTTAGCAATTTTAGAGGGCTTATTTGTTACTTTCTTATGGTCTTCGTCGTATGTTCTCGTCAAGATTGGACTCATTGATATAACTCCTTTTTTCTTTGCGACAGTGAGGTATATCGTTGCATTTTCAATTCTTTTTTTGTTGAATGCATACAGAGAAGGTTGGAAACTTAAACTCGATAGACATCTTCTTATTTATTATGTTGCTGCAGGTTTAACTGGTTTTACCTTGGCTCAAGGGCTGCAGTTCGTTGGCTTGTCTCTTTTACCAGCTGTTTCTGTGACTTTTCTTCTTAGTTTCACACCTCTTTTTGTCATATTTATAGAAACAATATTCCTTAAGACAAAGATTTCTAAAATGCAGATTTTCGGAATTTTATTGACACTTGTTGGTGCTTATGTTTACTTTCCTATCCAATTTTCAAGCAATGAAACAATGGGAATCATCATTGTGTTGCTGTCTGGTTTAGCTTGGGCGACTTACATGGTGTTAACAAGGGCTTTCAGACAAAAAAACGAAGTTAGTTCTGTGTCTTTTACGACTTTGACTATGGGAATTGGCTGCTTGGGGCTGATGATTTTGACTCTGGTGTTTGAAGGCTTTCAACCGATAGAGTTTGGTAATTGGTTGATTATTTTTTGGTTGAGTTTAGTGAATACTGCATTTGCATTTATATTGTGGAATCATGTTTTGAAGATTCTGAAGGCCTACGAGCTCTCCATTCTTCAGAACACGATGCTTTTACAGATTGCCTTTTTAGCATTTGTCTTTCTTGGAGAGGAAATAACAACAAGAATGATCTTTGGAATGGCACTGGTTTTAATCGGTGTTACAATCGTTCAGCTAAAATATCTCGGATGAGCTCATTGGAATTTTTTATTTTCCTCGCTTGTTTTTACTCGCCTGCCTACAATGATTTTAAAAAAGATGGAGAGTCTAGGTTGATCAACAAGTTCTTTTCTTAATCCCATAACAGAGTCAAGATCTGTGAACTCTCAGACAACTATAAGAGAATATTTAAACTCAATAATGTCTTAAGAACTTGTTATAATAAATTGATTGGAACAAGATTTCTAAACAAGTAGAAATGGCTAATGAAAAGGTAAAGATGATGACTCAAAAACCAGGAGAAAAAAGCGTTATTGAATTCGAAACAGGAACTTTCTCGATGGAGGAACTTGAAGCATTATTAGATACTTTACCAGTTGATGTTACTTTCATAGACAAAGATGATAGAGTTCGGTACTTCAGTCAATCTAAGGATAGAATTTTCGTTAGAGCCAAGGCGGTGATTGGTAGAAAGGTTCAGAAATGTCATCCCCAGAAAAGTGTGCATGTCGTTGAAAAGATATTGAATGCTTTCAAAAATCGTAAGAAAGATGTTGCTGCATTCTGGAT